>JAFGTU010000366.1 GCA_016933985.1 Sedimentisphaerales bacterium
CCCAGCCGAATTGGACAAGGCCGCCGCCGCCCCAATCCTCAAGCTCTCGTCTGTCAAGTCACCGGTCAAGATCGCCTCAATCGAACTGCTGAGGGACAATCGCAACCACTTCGTCCGCTGCCGTTCAACCGACGGCGCCGTCGGCGTAGCCGTCGCCAATAGTCACGCTGCCTATCTCTACCCTATCCTCCAGCGATTGGTCGTACCCTATTTCATCGGTAAAGACGCCCGCGACCTCGAATCACTTATCGACGGCGTTTACGTCTATAAGAGCAACTACAAGCTCGCAAACCTCGCCCTCTGGTGCTGCGTAGCATGGGTCGAGTTCAGCATCCTCGATATGCTCGGCAAGATCGAAGAAAAACCGGTAGCAGACCTGCTCGGTGGCATAATCAACAGCCAAATCACGATGTACACCGCCAGCGGCAACCGCCAAACTACCCCGCAGCAGGAAGTCAAAATCCTAAAAAAGCATGTCGATGAAGGCGCCCACGCCGTCAAGTTCAAGGTCGGCGGACGAATGAGCAACAACGCCGACTCAATCCCCGGCAGAACCGAGGGACTGATCCGAATCATTAGAAAGGTCCTTGGCGACAAGGTCGCTATTTACGCCGACGCAAACGGCTCTTACGACTGCCGCAAAGGAACAGAAATCGGCAGGCTCATGCAGGACCACGGTATCGACATGTTCGAAGAGCCCTGCCCTTGGGACCACCTTGAAGAGACAAAATGCGTCGCCGACGCTCTCACCATGCCTGTAGCCGGCGGCGAACAGGAAACATCGCTTCGTCGGTTTCGCTCGATGATCTGTAACAACGCCCTCGATGTCATCCAGCCTGATCTTCACTACAACGGCGGCTTCATCCGCGCCATCCGTGTCGCTCGAATGGCAGATGAAGCCGGCCTGACCGTCGTCCCACACATGTCCGGCGACGGCACCGGCTACGTCGAAGTCCTCCAATTCGCATCCTGCACCCCCAACATCGGGCCGTTCCACGAATACAAAGGCGGCATTGAACGCACAGGTCAATGGTACGACCCGCCCCTTCGCTTCGAAGACGGCGCCGTAAATGTCCCCACAAGCCCCGGCCTCGGAATTTCCGACGACGCCGACATCCTCAAAAATGCTAAAGCTGTCGAGTAAGAACAATATCACAGCGGCAGATATGCATGGGCTATCTCGGCTGATAGTAGGAGGGACGTCTTCCATTTGCGCCGGGGGCAAAGGCCTGGCTGAAGATCGCCTGTCCTGCGGGACTGTCGCCCGCCACCCACTGCTCATCTTCGAGTCTGCGAAGCAGCCTGCCCCTGCCCCATCGTCTCGCAGGCGTCAGCCTGGGCCCTGCCTTATCCGCAACCTCGTTGAGACCATTCGGATCGGCGACTTCCAGAAAGGCGATAAATCGCTCGGCCTCGTTCGGCTCGTCCGAGTAGCTCAGAACGTATGCCCTGACGCCCGCCGGCCTTCCGTCCGCCAGAGGGCCCGACGGCGCCTCGATGGGCGGCGTCAGACCCCTCTTCGCAGTAAATAGCTCGCCAGTATTCAAATCATAATACCATTCCCTCTTATACTCGGCGACCTGCGGAACATGTTGGGGCCGGCTCAGCCACACTATCACCATCAACAGCAGAAACACGGAACCGCCCGCAACCGCCGTCACAAAAACGGGATTCTCATTGACCCATCTTCGGGCCGCCAATTCCTCCCACCAAACGCCGAGCCGTTCCCGCCTCCTCGCAATATCGTACTTCAGCCACTCAGGAATCTCAAATGCCATGCGAAAACCTCTGTACAGTTTGCGTTGCGCTTTGGCCGAATACTACTCCCAAACCCCGTTGCCCCAGAGCAACTGGACGTAATTATCGAGGTCTGGATTCTCCGGGGATGCATCCTCCACATCCATCGTCCAATTCGCCAGTTCAACCGTTCGCGGATCACTGTATTTCCAATAATCACAGTGCCCGTCTGCAAACGACATATTAGTGCCCCCGCCATGTCGAGCCGTAATATTTCGAGTGTCTTCCTTCAACCACGTGGGGGGAATGGCGTCTATCTTTTTCACAGAGCAAAAAGAGCCATCCAACCATCTTGCCCCCGACTTGGCGCCGGCATCGATGAATACAGCCTTATTGGAACTACCTTTAATCTCGCTCATCGAGAAAAAAGGCTTTATATTGTCGTCGTCCTCGCAGTTACATTTATTGCCGTTCATTGCCCGGCAGAGGGAATAACTGCGCAACATGTCGCTACTGTCGCTCTTGCATTTGTATAACTCAAATATCTGGCCGGCATAGTCCCACAAGACCCCGTCTTTGATTGCCTGCGCGGTGCCGCCTAGATCATTCGTCGGAAGATCTTCTCCGTCGGCTACCCAGCAATACTTCGCCCCTGCAACGTCCCAGTTGGTATCCGACGAACACAAGTTATCGTCGAAATCATGGGCATACATCATCCAGGCCTGCGTCAGCCCACGAATGTTGGCAAGGCAGTGAATCCGCTTGCCCATCTCCCGCGCCCCCGACAAAGACGGCAGAAGAATAGACATCAAAAGCGAGATAATAGATATCACCACCAGCAGCTCGATAAGCGTGAAACCTTCATCCTTAACAGCCGCAACTTTGTTTGCCTCTAACATGGCCACGGATACCTTCCCCTAATCACTTTAGCAAGGCATTTAGCCGGTATATACACAATCTTATTATACCCACTGCCGGCTATGCGGGCAAGATATTCTCAAAAGCGCACACTGATTAAAGTGTCGGAATGAGGCATTATGTTACGCGGAAAATTGAAAAATTCCGCGTATCAGGCTATCTTCTCTCACATGAAATACCGCCGGACACGCTTTCCCGGCACGTTTCACGCCGTCGCCGGTTTTTAACAATTCCAGAGGCCCGCATCTGCAATCTCTCCGCCCGTTTTTACTTCGGGACTTCAAGTCCGTGGATCGGAAATACCTTTTCCTGAACCCGCTTGACTGTCGCTTTTAATGCAGGCTCGACGCTTTCACGCTGTTCGTTGGTTACCGCCAGTGCTCTGTCGCGCAGGCCCCCCTGCCAGTCGGTACTCTCGAGCATCACCCCACCAATAGCGGCACTGGTCTCATGATCGCAGGCCGCCCCGCAGAGAACGCTCCATGCCAAAGACCAGGCCCGCACAGTATTATCGACGTTGTACCCCCCGCCGCCCGTCATAAGAATGGGCTTATCGTAGGTCAGCAAATGGCTCACTACCTCGGAATATACATTATTCGTCAATTGTAAATGCGCCAGAGGATCCCCCGCAAGCCCGTCCGCTCCACATTGAAGAACGAACACATCCGGATTGAAAACTCCGGCTAGCGGCGGAAATACCGCCTCAAAAGCCTTAAGATAGGCCTCATCGTAGGTATCCACGGGCAGAGAAACGTTTACGCAGTAGCCCTCTCCGGCCCTGGCCCCAATTTCATCGACAAAGCCGGTTCCAGGAAACAGCGTGTCTGGATCCTGGTGGAAAGATACCGTCATCACATCGCAGCGTTCGTAAAAGGCGTATGCAACCCCGTCGCCGTGGTGGACATCAACATCAAGATACAGCACCCTCTTTCCCTTCTCGGCAAAGACTATGCACGCCAGGGCCACGTCGTTGATATAGCAGAAGCCCGATGCGTGTTCCGGGCCGGCGTGATGAAATCCGCCCGACGGGTTGAATGTCACCGCAGCCGATCCGGATAGAATCAGTTCTGCGCCTGTCAGCGTGCCGCCCGTGGCCAGAACCGGATAGTCGTGCATCCCTGCAAAGACCGGACAATCAACAGTGCCGATCCCCATACCCAGCATCTCCACCTTCCACCGCCCCCTGGCCGAATCCCTCAAAGCGTGAAGATAATCCGTTGAGTGAAACTTCCGCAGGACCTCTCGCCGGGCGGCCACTGGAGCAACTTCCCTGCGGCCCTGGCCTGAAAGCAGGCCCATCGACTTTAGAACCCTTCTGACACGACCGGCCCGGTCCGTATCGAACGGACAGTGTTCGGGGTAGCTGAAACTCTCAAGCTCGGGCGAATGAATAAATGCCGCTTTCTTCGTCGCCAAAGGCTGCTCCTATCCACCTTCCTTTACAAGGTCGTATGTTATGCTATAGGCATCGCCGTCAAACTCCGTGTTCACCTTGTAGCCGGAGTTGTGGAATACGGCAAGCATCGACTTATTGCTGGGCAGCACCTTGGCAAAGAATCGTTTAACGCCGCGTTTCTTCGCGATCTGCGTAACGTACTCCAGAAGAAAAGTCCCCATACCCTTCTGCTGCCATTCATCTTGAACCAGGAAAGCCACCTCTGCCGCCTGACTGTGCGGATCGAGGAAATACTGCGCTATCGCAACAACCTCTTCGCCGGATATCCCGGGCACAACGCCCACAATCGCAACATCCTTCTTGTAGTCGATGTTCGTCAGCTGCTGGATGTGGCTGTGAGGGAATGCGACTGTGCCGGTCATATAGCGCGTCTTGACCGACGCCTCGCTCAAAGAATACATCATCTCCGATAGCGCCGGTTCATCGGTCGGCTTGACGGGCCTGAAGAATATCTCAGTCCCGTCCCGAAGAGTGGAGTAATGCTCCAATTCCTTCGGGTAACTAAGCTCATCGGACACCAGTTCGATCTGGTCCTGATAGATATAGTTCTTCGCTTTGGCCGCCTGCATCAGGGCCTTCCTGAACTTCGGATGCGCGATGTTAATCAGGTCGAGGACTCTCTCTCTGATACTCTTGCCGTGCAGATAAGCTACTCCGTATTCTGTAACCACGTAGTGCACGTCGCCTCTGGTCGTCACAACTCCCGCCCCCTCGGTCAAGTGCGGCACAATCCTCGATACCCGCCCGTCCCTTGCAGTGGACGGCATCGCAATTATGGCCTTTCCGCCCCTGCTCCGCGCTGCGCCCCGAATGAAATCCACTTGTCCGCCGATCCCGCTGTAGAACTGGTACCCCAGTGAATCCGAGCAGACCTGCCCCGTCAGGTCGATTTCCAGCCCCACGTTGATACCAACCATTTTCTCGTGCTGACTGATGATGTTGATGTCGTTGACGTATTCGGTCGGGTAGAATTCAAAAAACGGATTGTTGTTGACATATTCGTACAAACGTTTGGATCCCATACAAAAACTTGCGACAACCTTGCCGCGATTGAGAGTCTTTTTCGCACAGGTAATTGCCCCGCACTCGATCAGGTCGATAATCCAATCACTGAACATCTCAGTATGAACGCCAAGGTCCCTCTTCTCCGCGAGGAATTCAACCAGAGCCTGAGGGATACGCCCTATTCCGCACTCGATGGTGCTGCCGTCCTCCACAAGCCTGGCGATGTTCTGCCCGATGCTCCTAAGCGTATCATCCAATTCGGGCATCGGTATCTCGATCACATCCTCATCATAAGGAACCAGCACGTCGATTGCGTTGATATGGAGAAAGCTGTCGCCGAAGGTGCGCGGCATGTTGCCGTTGACCTGGGCTATGACGTATTTTGCATTCGCCGCTGCCGCCTTGACAATGTCAACCGACACACCCAGACTGCACAAACCGTTGGCATCAGGCGGCGTAATTGTGATTAAGGCAACGTCGATGGGGATCCGACCGGACTCAAATTCGACTGGTATCTCCGATAGAAATATCGGAGTATAGTCTCCGATGCCCTTTTGCAGAGCATCGCGCACGTTGTCGGCGATGAAGAAGCTGTTCATCTTGAACTTTTCGCGGAACTTCTCATCAACGTACGGCGCAGCACCCATAGTCAGAAGATGCACTATGTGGGCGTCGTAAATATGACTCGAATATTCCACCAAAGCATGCACAAGATGCTGCGGCTGCCCGCAACCCGTGCCTATGAATACACGGTCGCCCGATTTAATCAGCTTCATTGCCCGCGAGGCAATCTGTATCTTGTCTTTGTACTTCTCTTTCCAGTCGAATTCCTGCATATCACTGCTCCAGACTTATCCTGGCGTCAACTGCTATCGGAGTCGTCCCGGGACTGCCGACCACGTATGGGTTTATGTCCATCTCCTTTATTTGGGGGAATTCCGTGACTAATTGCGAGAGCCGCTGCAGCCCCTCAGCTATTCTCTCGATATCGACGCCCTCATCGCCGCGAACGCCTTGCAGTATCTTATACGTCTTGGTGCTCACAAGCATCTGCTTTGCTTCTTGGGCTGTCAGAGGCGCCAGGTAAAAAGCCACGTCTTTGAGCACCTCCACCATGATCCCCCCCATGCCGAACATCATCAACGGCCCAAAGTGCGGGTCTCGATGCATCCCCAGGATAACCTCTTTG
The DNA here is from genome assembly GCA_016933985.1 of Sedimentisphaerales bacterium. GTDB lineage: Bacteria > Planctomycetota > Phycisphaerae > Sedimentisphaerales > Anaerobacaceae > JAFGCD01. The sequence continues at coordinate 6,306 of JAFGTU010000366.1, forward strand.
CCTTTCCTGCACATCTCCTGAACCAAAACACCAAGAATGTGCGCATCAGGTTTCTTCTTCGGTATGCGGTATATCATCAGGTCGAAGGCGTCGCGGACTTCCTGCTCGCTCGTCAGCCCGACCTTCACGCCGCCGACATCCGATTTGTGCAAGATGTCCGGAGACCAAATCTTCAAAACCACCGGATAACCAAGCTGCTGAGCTATGTTGGCGGCCTGGTCGGCAGTCGTCGCAATAGAACCCTTGGGCGTTACGAACCCGTACGCCTCCAGAATGTCTTTCGATTCCGCCTCGCCTATATCGAGGATGCCATGCCGCAGATGCCTTTCAACAATGTTCTCCACTCTCCGCCGATTGACGGGAAATAATCTCACCACCCGCTTGGGCCTCGAACGCCATTGAACGTAGCGAGTCATTGCATCTATCGTGTCAATTGCACTCTCCGGTGAATCATACTGAGGAATTCCGCCCTTGCGCAGAATGCCCACGCCGTCCCGCACTTTCGCCGCCCCAAGGAAACATGAAAGAACCGGCTTGCCGGGCCTTTGACCCGCAACTTTTACGATTGCCTCCGCCGTGGCCGCCGCTTCGGTCATTGCCTGTGGAGTCAGCAGCACAAGCACCGCATCCACGCCCGAGTCATCCATGACCACATCAAGGGCAAACTCATATCTATCCGCAAGCGCATCGCCAAGCACATCTATGGGATTGTGCAGATTCGCCGCCGCCGGCAGCTTCTCTGCCAGCTTCTTCACCGTGCCCTCATCCAGCTTTGCAAACGTAAGCCCCTCCCGCTCGATAGCATCCGCCGCCATGATCCCGGGACCGCCCGCATTTGTTATCACCGCCACGCGCGAACCGGCCGGCAGAGGCTGATTCGCAAAGGCCTGCGCATAGTCGAACTGCTGCTTTATCGAATCGCACCGGATGATCCCCGCGCGTTCAAACGCCGATTCGTATGCCACCTCGCTGCCGGCAAGGCTCCCGGTGTGAGAAGATGCCGCTTCTGCCCCCGCCTGCGTTCCTCCCGATTTCATAAGCAGAATCGGCTTGATATGCGATATCCGCTCCGCCTCCCTTACAAAGGCATTCCCGTCCGTAATGCTCTCTAAATAGCCCGCAATAACCTTCGTCTGGGCGTCGTCCGCTACCGCCTCCATAACATCCTGCTCATCGACATCGGCCTTATTCCCTATACTGACTAACTTGCTGAATCCAATTCCATTCGCATTCGCCGTATCGAGAATGGCCGCCAGCAACGCCCCGGATTGAGAGAGGTATGCAATGCCGCCCGACGCCGGAAGATCGCCCCCGAAACTCGCATTCAGATGGTTCGCCGGCACAATCAGGCCCAGACAGTTCGGCCCAATGACCCTGATGCCGGCCTGTCTGGCGGCCTGAATCACTTGTCTCTCCAGTGCCCTGCCCTCCTCGCCAACCTCCTTGAACCCCGCCGTGATGATAACAACCGCCTTGCTCCCAACCTTCGCGCACTCCTGCATCACCGCCGGAACCATCTTAGCCGGAACGACTATAAGCACTAATTCCGGAGCATCCGGAATAGACTCAAGGCTGGCGTAGCACTTTAGACCCTCAATCTCCTCGGCCTTGGGATTAACTGGAAATATCTGGCCCTTGTACCCGGCCGCAATCATGTTGGCTAATATCTCATAACCAACCTTGCCTTCCTGCCGGGACGCACCCACAATCGCTACAGACCGTGGATTGAAGAAACTCTCAAGCCCCATAGTCAAAAACTGTCCTTTCTAAACCAACACCAATTCCCAAAAACGGGTTATTATACAGCGTCGTGCCCCATTCTTCAAAGCATTTTCAGAAATCTATACGCTAACGGGTGTGAAATCATTTTCTGGCAGTCATGCGACAAGGGTATTTTGCAGGTTCCAGTAGATCTGCCACTGGCCGCTTTGATCCAGGG
>JAFGTU010000367.1 GCA_016933985.1 Sedimentisphaerales bacterium
TCGATTTGAGCGAGTTTTGCAGGGATTGGCTTTCTCCCTGCCAGCAGTGCCGCCTGGCCGAATAGGGAAAACATCGTCCATGCCATGGTATTTTGCTTTGAAGTACTCATATAATAAGGTAAAATACCAAATGTCGAATGAATTCAAATGCGCAATTGCAGGTTGGTCGCGTGGACCGTTGGAGATCTCTCTTTGCTATGCGTACAACGCTTGTTTCAACGAAAACAAAACTGTTGGCATTCATGTTTCTGCTGTTGATGGCGGTATTCTCTCTCCAACGGTTTATCATATATCTTTCTTTATCGGGTGAATTTACTGGGAGTAATTCCCGTCAAATAACCAGGGCTTTCATAACCGGTCTTCGCTTTGATTTGGTGATTGCCTGCACGTTCTTAGTCCCGTTGGTCGTGATCCTGGCCATTGCTCCCTCTATAAATGACCGGCACAAGTATTGGGCAATTCTCGTATTGATGTATTGTAGCCTGGCTGGTGCGCTGGTGTCCTTCTCACTCTTTGCCGATTACTATTTCTTTCAAGAATTCGGCGAGCACTTAAACCACAAGGTATTCGATTACATCGGTAGCGGCTATGTTTATCGAATCATAGGGAGCCAGTATCCTTGGATTTCAGCTTTTATAATGACCCTGTGCGTATTCGCCGTTCTCTCGTGGCTGTTTAGCAGATACTTATTGTCGAAACACCCCCATCGTTGCGATTCGACAAAAAACACAATCTGGTTACTCCTGGTGTTGGTCCCCGTGGGCATCGGCATCAGGGGATCTTTCGGTCCTAAGCCGCTAAATTCCGGGCCTGCCTATTTCAGTTCCTCCAATCGTCTCGCTCAGCTTGCACTTAACGGACTGTTCACTTTGCGAGAGGCGGGCACATCCGCCCTTACAAGATCCGTTGCCATAGGGGAAAGTTTCGAGCTTCTGCCGGTCGAAGAGGCAATATCCGTAACAAAGAGCCTCCTGCAAACGCCGCAAGATGATTTTCATGACAGGCTCGATAATCCTATCTGGCGAACAACAGATACGGGAAAACCAAGATCCGATTATAATGTCGTCCTGATTGTCATGGAATCTTTGGCGTGGCCCTACATAGGTCCAATGGGCGGCCGATCCGATCTGACGCCGAACCTGAATAATTTAATACAGCATGGTCTATTTATGGATCACTGTTTCAGTGTCGGCCACCGAACTACATACGCTTTTAGCGGCATTATCTGCGGATACCCCGATTTACCCGGGAAGAGCATAACTACTCGCGAATCGAGCGTAGGCAATTTCCTGACTCTTGCAACCGTATTGAACCAGCGAGAATACAAGACAATGTTCATATACGCGGGTCAACCTCACTACGATCACAGACAGGCGTTTCTTGCCAGTAACGGTTTTGATGAACTCATATTTGAAGATCAATTCCCGCAAAAGACGTTCGCGACGCATCTTGGCTGGTGCGATGAAGATCTCTTTGCCGCAGCTCATAAGACATTCCAAGAAGAGGAGAATCCATTTTTCGCCACCCTCCTGACGTTATCCTTCCATAGAGATTACCAAATTCCGAAAGGAAGAATAGATCCGGGTTCTTGCGGTGATTCGTATCAGGAGCAATGTTGCGCCATCAAATATACGGATTGGTCGATCGGCCAGTATATGAAGAAAGCGCGCCAAGCTGATTATTTCGATCAGACCCTTTTTGTATTCATAGCCGATCATTCCGGCGGATTTCTCAATACGGAGCCGGCCCCAACGGCTTTTCGAGTCCCTTTTCTGATTTACGCTCCCAACATCCTTGGCAGCGAAGGAAAGAGGATCTCCCAAGTATGCAGCCAGACGGATGTGGCTCCCACAATAATGTCGCTTTTAGGGGGTAGCTACTCTCACTGTTTTTTGGGCTCTAGTGTGCTTGATAGAGAGAGCAATAAAGGCAGGTCGCTGATTGAACCTGGAGATGGCACGTTGGTGTACGTTGAAGGGGCCAATAACATGGTGGTCATACCGCCGCAAAGTCCGCGCAGCACTTTGTTTCATTTCCAGTGTCCTGGCACGCTTACGGAGTTGGATACGAAAGTGCCTCAAAACAAAGAGACATTGAACAGGCTTCAGAAAGAGGCCCTGGCGATGCTTCAAACGGCTGATTTCCTTTACGGGAAGGGAAGCTATCGATACCCGTGATCTAACGTGTCCTTATTGTCTTTTTTGCATAGCCATCCCTCATGCATGCTCAGGCTCAATCGTGTGGTGGGGCGGCTTGAGCATGAAGACTGCTATCGCTGCGAGTATCAAGAGCCCCGCCGAACAGTAGAAGGCGAAGTCGAAACTGCCCTTCCATGACTCGATGATCTTTCCGTCATATACGCTCGCTGCGAATTGAGAAAGGACGTACCCGCCTATACCCCATGCGGTAAAGACCAAGCCGTAATTCATACCGAAGTCCTTCAAGCCGTAATAGTCCTTTGTCGCCGATGGGAACAGCGACAGATTCGAACCGTAGTTGGCCCCCACCAGGGCTGCCATTATGGACAATATCGCCGGCGCACCCAGTGTTCCGCCCTTGGCTGCCGCCGCCAGCAGAATGACCATGATGGCCTGGAATACAAAGAACAGGAACAGAGTTGTTTTTCTTCCGAGTTTGTCGGAAAGCACTCCCGCGACTATTCTACCCGCTCCGTTGCCGATGGCCAATGCCGTTACCACCATGACGCCTGCGCCTGAGACCTTGCCGATGTTCTTTGCGACGGAAATGACCATCAATCCCGCGCCTGCGCCGCAGGCATACATGAACCATAGCAGATAGAACTGCCATGTCTTAAGCATTTCCGAGGGAGTGAAGTCCTCTTTCTTGTTTGAGTTCTTTGGCTTCGGCGGCTGTCCCGCCGGAATATACCCTGCCGGCGGAGGCTTCAGGAACTGCGCAAGTCCGACTACCACGACGAAGAACCCGATGCCGAATGTCATAGCCGTTGTCTCGATCCCGTAACGTGCAATCAGCCAGTTGCCCAGCGGTGCGATATAGACACTTGCCAGGCCAAAACCTGAGACCACCAATCCGGCAATAAGGCCTGTTTTCGCTGCAGGGAACCATTTCACCGCGGGCGGTGTTGCCGACGCGTAGCCGAAGCCGATGCCGGCTCCCGCGAGGATGCCGAAGCCGACGATCCACCCAAGCTGTGAGTTCCCCAAGAAACTGGCAAGAACCATTCCCGTGCCGACAAGCACTCCGCCTATGGCCGCGACCAGTCGCGGGCTGAGCTTATCTTGCATTCTCCCCGCAGGCACCATGATCAAGCAGAATACCAGGCAAGCGAAGGAATAGGGTCTGCTCCTCGCTACCGCAGTCCAGCCCCACTCTTTTTCCATGCCGGCACTGATAATGCTCCAGCTATAAAGGACACCAAGTGCAAGGTTGATGCCCATTCCTGCGAATGTGACGCGCCAGCCGTGATTCTCTATTTGTGTGGGTGCTGCCGTATTTCTTTCGGTCATCTGTCATTTCCTCGGTTGAAAATAGCCCGGACGTCCGTCTGGGCTGCGCATCCGGCCTTTGATTGGCAAGGCGTAAGGGTCTATTTTCCCCGGCCTTTTACTAACGCTTCAACGACGTTGGGATCGGCCAGTGTCGTGATGTCGCCCAAGTTGCTCGTGTCTTTCTCGGCAATCTTGCGTAAAATTCGCCGCATGATCTTGCCTGATCGGGTCTTCGGAAGCGCAGGGGCGAACTGAATGGCTTCCGGCGCGGCAATCGGGCCGATTTCCTTTCGCACGTGCTTTATAAGCTCCTTCTTGAGATCCTCGCTCTCTTCAACGCCGCTCACGAGCGTAACAAAGGCATACAGGGCCTGTCCCTTAATCTCATGCGGCATCGGCGTAACGGCGGCCTCGGCAACCTTTGGATGGCTGACAAGGGCGCTTTCGACCTCAGCGGTACCGATGCGATGGCCGGAGACATTGACGACGTCGTCGATTCGTCCCATGAGCCAGTAATCGCCGTCTTCATCTATACGGCAGCCGTCGCCGGCAAAATAGATGTCCGTGAACATGGTGAAGTAGGTGTCGATGAACCTGTCATGGTCGCCCCACATCGTCCGCATCATTCCGGGCCAGGGCTTGCGTATGCAGAGCTTCCCGCCTTCGTTCACATTGCATTGGCTTGCATCGTCGCGCAGGACAACAGGATCGACTCCGAAGAACGGCCTGCTTGCACTGCCCGGCTTGGTTGTATGAGCGCCGGGCAAAGGTGTGATTAAGATGCCGCCGGTTTCCGTCTGCCACCACGTATCGACGATGGGGCAGCGGTTTCGGCCGATCTTCTCGTAGTACCATATCCAGGCCTCGGGATTTATCGGTTCGCCGACGGTGCCGAGAACTCGCAGCGTGTCAAGTTTGTACTTGGCCGGCCACTCATCCCCGAGACGCATCAGCGCCCGAATAGCAGTGGGGGCCGTGTAGAAAACGGTCACGCCGAATTTGTCGCAAATTTGCCAGAAACGCCCCGCGTCCGGGTAAGTGGGAACGCCCTCGAACATCAGTGACGTCGCGCCGTTCGCCAGCGGGCCGTAAACGATGTAGCTGTGCCCCGTTACCCAGCCGATATCGGCGGTGCACCAATAGAGATCGTCATTGTGAATGTCGAAAATCATCTTGTGGCTTACCGCACAGTGCAGCAGATACCCGCCCGTTGTATGGACGACGCCTTTGGGCTTGCCTGTTGAGCCTGACGTGTAAAGAATAAATAGCGGGTCCTCGGCGTTCACGTGCTCAGGCTCGCACTCGGCAGAGGCCTTCGCCATTTCATCGTCATACCACAAATCGCGCCCATCCTGCATATCACAGGTTTCATCGCTGACCTTAACCACTATGACACTCTCGATTGTGGGTGTCTTCTGCAAGGCTTCGTCGGCAATACCCTTGAGATGTATATGCTTGCCCGCACGGAGGGAGACATTCGTCGTGATGAGCATCCTGCAGCTGGAGTCGTTGATCCGGCCCTCGAGGGCATCGGCGCTAAATCCGCCGAAAACCACCGAGTGGATCGCCCCTATGCGGGCGCAAGCCAGCATAACCACAGGCAGTTCGACAACCATCGGCATGTAAATTGCCACGCGGTCCCCTTTGGTAATGCCCTTCGATTTGAGAACGTTTGCAAACTTGCAGACTTCCTTGTGCAGCTCTTCGTAAGTGAACTTCCTGACGGTGTCTTCGGCCTCACCCTGCCATAGCAGCGCGGTCTTTTTCGCAACAGGCGTCCCGAGATGCCGGTCCAGGCAGTTGTAGGCCACATTGAGCACCCCGTCGGCAAACCACGTGTGTTCGATCTTCCGGTTCTTGGTATCCCAGGTATATTCAAGGCTCTTGGTGGGTTCCTTGAACCAGGAAAGGCTTTTCGCCTGTCCCAGCCAGAAGCCATCCGGGTCGTTAATCGACTTGTCCCACATCTTCTGGTATTGTTCCATGCTGTTGACGTAGGCATTGGCTCTTATCTTGGCCGGCGGCGCAAACGTGCGTTTCTCGGTCATAAGTGAGGCGATGCCCTTTTGCTCTTGTGCCATAACGTGCTCCTTTGTGTCATACTGTCAGGTCATTATCGTCCTGGGGTTCTTACCTGTTTCTCAGTAAGATTATGTACCTTCTTCGTAGAAATCATCAAAAAGATTGCCGACTTTATGAAGCCATACCCCTGATGAAAACCGGATTTTATCTCATCGAGGCCGGGCAAGTCAACAGAAAAAAGTATTTTTTATTTGACTTATCTCCCTGCTTGAGCCACTCTCTTGGTTTTTTGGCACGTCTTGGGGCGCAGCCCCGAATTGCCGAGTTGCTTTGCAGAATAATTGGTGGTTGTTATTGAGGACAAAGACTATGAGGAAAGCGATTGTTTTGTGTGCTGTGGTTGTGTTGTCGAACACGTTATTGGCCGATACGCAGGAGAAGAAATTAGGGATCAATCTGGACCTGACCTATACCAGTAAGTGGTTGAGCAAGGGTATCGAGGCATACGGCCAGAAGGGCGGCTTATTCAAGACCGTCGATTTTGACTTCTGGGGTACGGGCTTGGGGGTAAAAGTGACCCATCGCAACGCCACTTCGAGCGGCTATGTGAACGCTCAGCGGTTTGACTATCGCCCCTATTTCAAGAACATACTCTTTCGCGATACACCCTATCAGACCAACTTCGACATAAGTGTTGGGTATGAGCACTATACACGCCATCCTCGAAAGCTTGCCAACACAACCTGGGAGTGGATATTCGCGTTCTCCTGGCCCAAGCTGTTGCCTGGTAAGCTAGTGCCCAGCTATGTGGCATACTACGAATACCCCGCTGGCTGCAACCAGGCGTTTAGAAATCTGACCGGATGGATCCATACCTTCATCCTGGGTTACGATATCGATTGCACCGATTTGAATGCGCCTCTGCACTTGTCGTCTGAGGTAGCCTACTACGACGGTCTTGCCGGGCGCGTCTCCGACTGGGCATACGCCACATTCGGCGTCTCAACGAAGCTCAGAATTAACGACAATACAGCCTTTGTCCCCGGCGTTTATCATCAGGTCTCGATGGACGACTCCGTATGTAAGAGAGACGTGACATACGCCATGCTGAGCATGAAGTACAAGTTCAAATAGAACACAAGATTAGAGCCTTGCTGTATTCGCTGAAGTAACAAGGTTCATCTTGTGCTCTGAGGCAGCTCCCACAGACACTGGTTGAAGTGCTCAGCTTTAGGGACCTGAAAAGACTGAGAGTATCCGGAATAAGAAGAGTGGTATGCCCAAGAGACAGGCATAAGCGTAAACGGCCAATCTCGCCGTAATCATCACCCATAATCGCGCCTTTGTGCGGTACATCCCGATTTCAAAAAAAACACAGCCGACAAACAATAGTGCACCACCCCAAAACGCGCCTGCTTCCATCACTTCATTCGGGATCCCACCGCCTGCGTTTTTACCTTGAGTGGTAACGGCATAGAACACTATAGGGCTCAGTATCAGTAACGACGCTCCACATAAAAAGGCCGCAATCGTGAAGCTTCTGGCTCTTCGGGTAGCTCTTCGAGCCTCCAATACACAATGCCAAGGCTGAGAATTTGTAGGTAGTGTCAAGAATCTTTCGCACATTTCTGGGTAAGTCCTTCATCTGGTCATTGGCCTCTGCCTACCAGCCCCATGGGGCTGGCCA
>JAFGTU010000368.1 GCA_016933985.1 Sedimentisphaerales bacterium
CAGCCGAGACGAGGCCAACGACCGCTGGGATGCGATTCGCCGAGCGGTATGGAGACTTCGAGAGCCGGAAAGAGAGCTGATCATACTTCGATACTTTGACGGCTTTTCGCAGGCTCGTATCTCCGAGGTGCTCGATATCTCGCCGCAGGCCGTCAACGGCCGCCTGGTTCGGGCAAAACGAAAGATTGCAGAATATCTCAAACGAGACGGTTTGACGGGAGCCCATTATGAATCGGCAAGATAACGACAATTGGCTTGATGAGGCCCTGGCCGAAGTCATCGGCTCGCGGAAGCCGTATGCCGATTTTGAGAAGTGGAAAAACGACCACCCAGATGCCGTTAAGATGTTGACTTCCCGGGTAGGCCGACAGATTTCCGCAACTCCCGGCCCGCTCGGTATGAGGAGCATAATCATGAGAAGTCCGATTGTAAAACTATCCGCTGCTGCGGTTGCTGTTATCGCGTGTTTGATAGGCTTGTCGCTGTGGAAAGGCACGGAATCAGGTATCGCCCTGGCGGACGTGCTGGCTCGTATCGAACAGGTCGATGCCTACAGGTACAAATGGAGTTCAAGTGCAATCGGCGAACAGGCTGGCAAGACTTTCAAGATGGTAGATGATTGGCAATACACTGACTTGATATCACAAAAATACGGCTTTAAATCAGAACAACTCAACCCAGAGGTCAATACCGGCGGGGTTGGCACGATAGAATATTTTTCAATACCACAGAGGATTAAAGTTAGCCTCTGGCCAAAGGATAAGAGATACTGGCGAACGGAACTTGACGATGCTGAAGTTGAAAAAGAAGCCTTATTTCTTAATGAGAATCGCGCGAGTTCGGTAATCAAAAGCATCCTAGAATGCAAATACGAGAGTCTGGGCAGATCAATCATTAACGACATTGAGGTCGAAGGGTTTCGAACCACCGACCCAAACTGCAAAACTATGACTCCATTTACTCAAAAACCACGTCAGGTTCAGGTTGATATCAGGATATGGATGGATGTGAAGACACGCCTGCCTGTGCGGACAGAAGAAGACCTCAACCTCGAAATCACTAACAACAATGAAGTCGTACATATCCAATTTCATCTTATTACGTATGATTACGAATGGGATATCCCAGTTGATGCGGCTGAATTTGTACCGGTCATACCAGATGACTATGTATATTATAATCCGCTCGGCGGTTAAGTTGACAAGTAGCCGTCCATCACGGAGGAGACCGTCATCCAGGGTCTAAAGCTACTTCTCGAGCTGCTCGGCAAGTATCCGGAGAATATCACCGATATAATCCCGCTCACTGTTATCGATGATGAAACACATCTATGGTTAGCAGAAAAGAGCGAAATCCCCGCCGCCATGCGATTAAAGGAAGAGTCAAAAGGGCTTACGGACGACGAGATAAACAACAAACTTGTGGATTTCCTGATGCCCATACGGGGGCTCGCTATGTTCTACGGGAGGCTTAGTCTGGACAATAAAGACCCCGCATACTACGGAAAGACCGTTACCCCGGAGAAACTGGCGGAACTTGAAGCGGGCCTACCAAAGTAGGTTAGCCGTCTTGTGAATCTGTGAACAAGGCCGGGCCAATCCAGCCCGGCTTTCTTTTTGCGCGTTTTCGCCGGCAGAGGTTGAAAAATGCGGGAAAGTAACATTTATTTGTAAACGGAATATCCGATCCGCCCTCTATAATTGCAGATATGTCATTGTCGGCATACTCGAGCTGTGCACAGCCCGGAAACTATATCAAGGACAAAGCAGTGTCGCAAACGTGCTTCAAAATGTTGATCGAAAGGTACAGCGAGGCGGTTACGAATACCGCTATGCGGATTCTGCGGGACAGCCAGAAGGCTCAGGACGTCCACCAGGAGGTTTTCCTGAGAATCCTCAGCCGCTGGCACAAGTTCGACGGCGACGTGAACTGGCCCGGGTATCTCTACCGAACGACTATCCGAACAGCCCTCGAGTCCGTCAGGCGATCCAAGGCAGAGCAGCTCGCCGAGCAGCAGCGTGAACCAGTCGCTTCGAATCCGGGACCGGATTGGCGACTGCGTGCCGCAGAACTGCAGCAAAAGCTCGTCGCCTGTCTTGCAAAATTACCAAAGCGTCAGGCCGACGTCTTCGTCCTTTCGAGAATCGAAGGACTGGAATATGACAGAGTCGCCGAGCTGCTCGGGTGCTCCAAGGAGACTGCCAGGGTCCACCTGCATCGAGCGATAAAAAGCCTGGCTCGTGATTTCCGCGACTATTTGCGCAAATAGAATAGGTGAATTATGAACACTCATGACAAAATCAATGAACTGCTGACCACGTTTGCCCTCGGCGAACTGTCCCCACAAGAATCGTCGGACGTCGAAACACACTTGGCCGAGTGCCCCCAGTGTGCAAGTGAGCTTGAAGAGCTCCGAACAGTACTCGAATGCGCCGACGCCATGAGCCGGCTCTCCGCCGATGAGCAAACGTGCCAATCAGCCAAACAAAGAATCTTCGAAGCAACGGCGAGCAAGCAAACATCAAAGCCGCCTGCTGCGATTGAATCAATATGGAGAATGATTATGACCACTAAGAAATTCAGACTCGCCGCTGCGGCAATCATCGTCATTGCCGCGATACTCGGCCTGGCCCCGTTCCTCGGCGGAACAGTCACCTTCGCCGACGTCATCAAACCAATCCTCAACGCACGCACCATCGTCTTCGACGTTGTCTTCGGCAACGACGAAGCGAGCCCTGTAATGCATGAAGAGGTTGCAGGCTCGCTAATCAGAAGGACAGTATCCAATATCCCGAATATGGTCATGATTCTTGACCTGGACAATAGAAAGATGCTCGCCCTCGATACCGCTGCAAAGACGGCCGGCTATGTTGAAATCGGCAAGGTAGGCGACAAAACGCAAAACTATATAGAAGGCGTTCGAAGAATTATTGTTGAACTCCAAGAAAAGAAAGGTGACGTTGAAAAGCTCGCCGAGTGCGAAATCGACGGAAGAAAGGCCATCGGCTTCAAAGGCGGCAACCCCAAAGAGAAACTCACCGTCTGGGCCGACCCGAAGACCGTTCTTCCGATAAGGGTAGAGCATGAGATAGGGCAGCTTCACATCGTATTCAAGAACTTTGAATTTGACCGGCAGATTGAAGAGATCGGCATGGACGTCCCGCGGGGATATACTTTGGATAACGCTCAACTTGACCTCTCTGACGCTGCTGAGCAGGACCTCATCGAAAGCCTGCGAATCTGGGCTGAGATTATCCTGGACGGCACGTTCCCCGACGCCATCGGCACTGATCATTACATGAAACAGATTGCCGTACTCGGACAGAAGATCCCCCGGCTTGATATTCCGGACAGTGAGAAGGTGCAACTGGGCTTCAAATTCGGTAAAGGGATGATATTTCTGCAAAAATTCGAGTTCGGCGGCAAGTGGCACTACGCCGGCAAAGGAGTGAAGCTCGGTAACGCCGACAAGGTCATACTCTGGTACAAACCGGAAGGCTCCAGCGCCTACCGGGCAATATACGGCGATCTCAAGGCAGCCGACATCTCTCAGGAGAATCTGCCCAAATAGACTCCCACACAATTACGATTTTCCAAAGGAAAGGCCGGGCCGCCACAGCCCGGCCTTTCCTTTATCTCCGCCGGCAAACAAACGCCGTACCGCCGCCAATTGTCGGATCAAAAAAGTGCCGCAGCCCGGTTAGGAAGCGAAAGCACGTGGAGGATAGGCTGTATGAGTGCCGCGCGTGGTTTTTATAGCGGCTGGGATGGAGCACACGTTTCGATGAGGGCCTTATCACAGGAGAATTCGAATACGTGATCGAGGCCCGTAACCGCAAAGATGTTCATAGTCGGCTGCGAAACGCCGCAGAGAATGAGGCGCCCGTTGCGTTTCTGGAGCAGGTCCCGCAGCTCCAGCAGCCTCATGATTGCCTCGCTGGCCAGGATGTCAACCTTGCTGAAATCGACCGTGACGGTGCAACCGTGCTTGCGCCTGACGGTCTTTCGAAGGGCATCGAGCTCTTTCAGGCTTTTCGATCCCACCGCCAAATCGACAGTTACAACACACTCGTTATTATCGACATCGCTCATTTCTAATCTCCGGTTCTGGCCCACGGACTATGTGTGGCTCACAGAAGGTTTATCGTTGTAAACAGGCGTCGAGTTTAGCAGGCATTTCAAAGTTTTCCGCGCCGGTTATCGGTCGAGGAGTAATCTGGCGATTCTTCCGAATTTTCCCGGTGTGGACCTTCGGACCGGCCACGGAGGCACAAATAAAAACCATTGCTGCGCTGCTCGCGGGCAGAAAAAGGTGGAAATCCTGCTGTTGACCTAGTATAATACGATGTTAGTGTGCTGAAGAAGTATTGTGAAGGTGCGAGCATCTGGTAATCCCACTTCGGGTGTTCTTCCCTGCAATCTAAGGTTTTGTTAAGCTGAAGCGCCGCGTCGGCCCAAGAGAATAACCCGCGATGGAGGTGCAATAGTGAGACTGTTTGATAGAAGTAGGAGGCGGGGCAGCGTGCTGCGAATGGAGCCTGCCAGAAGGCTGGCTGCCTTACTGACGCTGCTGACGGTCTTTTTCTGTATTCAGGCGTGCCCGGCGGGCGTGCATCCGTATTTGTGCACCGCCAATATAGTGGCGGCCGGTCTTGGCGATACTCCGGAGCTAAGCGATATAACAGCCCCGGGCGATCCGGTCGTCGGCTTCCCGAACGACAATGACTGGCCCGCCGTCGAAAGCCCTCCAATGGCGATCGACGATAATGCCAATACCAAGTTTCTGCATTTCAAAGGTGAGACACAGTCAACCGGCATCCGCGTAACGCCCTCGACCACGGGCACGATTGTCGGGGGGTTGTCTTTCACAACTGCCAACGATGCGCCCGAGCGCGACCCGATTGCATACGAGCTGTATGGCTCAAACGTCGGCATCGACGGCCCTTACACCCTGATTCACAGCGGCGAGATCAGCGATTTCAAGCAGGCTACCGCCTGGGAGCGATACACCAAGAATATCACCCCTATTCTGTTTTCCAACGGCACCGTCTATGCACACTATCAATTGCTGATCACGGCTGTCCGCAATCCGGGCGCGGCCAACAGTATGCAGGTCGCGGAGATCGAGCTTCTCGGCGCCCCTGCGGGCGGCTGGCCGCCTGGCGTGGACGCCGGAGACGATAGAATTATCATTCTGCCCAATACGACGGCCAACCTCGACGGAGCGGTAACGTATTACGGCGACTACCCGGAACAGCTCACTATGGAATGGTCCGTGGAGAGCTGCCCGCCCGGGATCGATCCGGGGGAGATCGTTTTCGAGCCCAACGAATTTGTGGAGGACCCGACGGTTGAGCTGCCCCCTGTTATAGGGTCCTATACGCTGCAACTCTATGCAACGGATGTGGAGACCGAGGCCTCGGATTCCATGCAAATTGTGATCGTCGAGTCGATGTGCCCGGTCGGCAATTTGAATGACGACTGCGTGGTCAACATGGCGGACGTGCTGATAATGGCCGAAAACTGGCTGATTGGATCGGGAGCAACAGGCGACATAAACGGCAAGGACGGCGTCAATATAGCCGATTACTCCCTTCTGGCGGAAAACTGGCAAGCAGAGGGGCCATCCATAGTCATCAACGAATTCATGGCCCTAAACAACAGCAAATACCCGCTGGAGTCCGGCGAATCGCTGGATGAAGACGGTGATTCCTCCGACTGGATAGAGCTGCACAATGTAACGAGCCTTACGATATCGCTCAAAGGCTGGTATCTTACCAACGACGCGGACGACTTGACCGGCTGGGAGTTCCAGGATGTGTCCTTGGGACCCGACGAGTATCTAACCATCTTTGCATCGGGAAAAGACCGCGACGACCCGGAAGGCGAGCTTCATACCGATTTCAATATCGGTGGCGAGGCCGGTTATCTGGCCCTGGTCAGGCCGGACGGCAGTACGGTTGTGCATTCATATTACTATCCGCAACAGTTTTCGGGGATTTCTTACGGCCTGGCGGCGCCGGGCAGCAGTACCTCGGCAACGGAGGAATTGGTTCCCGAGGAGGCGGACGCTCGTGCTCTTATACCGCAGGATGGGTCGCTGGGATTGAGCTGGACGGACCCCGATTTCGACGACTCGGGCTGGAAACAGGGGCGGACCGGCGTGGGATATGACTATCCGGGCCTGGTAGGCCTGGACGTCGGTGAGATGCGCGACAACAACCGGACTGTGTACATCCGTATTCCCTTTGAGCTTTCGGACCTGACCGGCCTGCGGAATCTCCTTCTGCAGATGAAATACGACGACGGCTTCATCGCGTACCTCAACGACAGCATCCGCATTGCCGGCGCGAGCGACCCGACCAGCCCGGACTGGGAGTCTGGGGCCGATTATGGGCACGATGACAGTCTGGCGGTCAATTTCGTCGATTTCCCACTGGCGGAGGAAGACCTTGCACACCTGCGCGTGGGGCAGAACGTCCTAGCGATACACGGTTTGAACAACGGCGTGACCAGCACCGACCTGCTGATTCTGCCGCGGCTGACCGTCGAGCGGGCGTCGGGCGGGAACGTTATCGGCTCGCTGGCCGAGGCCTTCTTCGGTAATCCGTCGCCGGGCTACGGCAATGCGGCAGGGATCGCCAACCTTGGCCCGACAATCCGAGAAGTAACGGAGAATCCCCCCGCTCCCGACCAGACTACCTCGCTGGTGATGACCGCGGGCGTATCGCAGACATACCAGCCGGTTGCCACAGTCACGCTCACGTACCGCATCGACTTCGGCGCCGAGGTCCGGATTCCGATGGCCGACAACGGCGTATCGCCCGATATACAGGCCGGCGACGGGGTCTTCGCCGCGACCATCCCGGCGACGGCGTACTCTTCGAGCGATATGGTCCGCTGGTGCGTGACGGCCACCGATACGGGCGGAACAGCCACACGGGAACCGATGTTCCTCGATGCCGACGGCTCGCCTGAATACTTCGGAACGATTGTGACCGATCCGAGCATCAATACGCAATTGCCCGTCTTCCAGTATTACGTGCAGAATCCCTCGGCAGCAGGCACCCGTACGGGAACGCGGGCGTCGGTGTACTATTTGGGCGAGTTTTATGACAACGTGTTTATCCGCCTCCGCGGCGCCAACACCACGCACGGGCGAAAATTTGAGTTCAACGACGGACACCATTTCCGCTTCGATCCGGACATTCCACGGGTGGACGAGATCAACCTGAACGAAAAGGGAGCGGATTCGACATCCCTGCGCCAGTCCCTGGCCTGGGAAACCTATTATAACGCCGACGTCCCGGCGAGCCTGTCCTTCCCCCTGCACGTGCGCCGGAACGGTAGCTTCCTGGCCGTGCGCATCTTTGTCGAACAGCCCGACCGCGATCTGCTGCGCCGCAACGGCCTTGATCCCGACGGCGCACTGTACAAACTGTACACGGACTTCAGACATGGAAACATATCGGGCGAACAGGTCCCCCGAAAAAAGACCCGGTTGGACGAGGACAACAGCGATCTTCAGGCCCTGGCCAACGGCATCAATCCATCCAGTCCCAACCGCTTTACGTATATGTTCGATAACATCAATATCCCCGCGATAATTGAATACTGGGCCGCCACGATCATCATACATGATAACGATCAAACCCATAAGAACTATTACGGCTATCGCGATACCCGGGATCCCGCCAACAATCCCAACGGCACCAACGAATGGATGTACCTGCCCTGGGATAAAGACCTTACCTTCGGAGTCACCGGCATCGATAACGATATGCCGGGCGATATACGTTCTCCCAGCCATCCTTTCTATGGATGTTCCGAACACCAGAAAATCGATTACCAGTGGAACGGCCTGGTCGACGCTCTTTTCGATAATCCCGTAACTCGCCAGATGTATCTGCGGCGGCTGCGGACGCTTATGGATGATTTGCTCCAGGCGCAGGGGACGCCGGCGGGCGATCTTAAGTTCGAGAAACGAATTGACGAATTGAAAGCCGCCGCACAGATTGAACTGGGAAGCAGCAGCTGGAACAGCGATGTGAGCTGGATTAAGACCAGTTATATGGTGAGGCGACGCCAGCATTTGTTTGTCAATCACAGCATCAACAATCCCGGCTATGATCAAAATGCCGGTATTCCCGACAGTCAGCCTGCCAATCCGACAATCACTATCGGCTCGATCGACTATAATCCCGCCTCCCACAACCAGAACGAGGAATACATCGAGTTGTTGAATCCCAATGCCTACGCGGTGGACATCACGGGCTGGAAATTGAATGATGCCGTCGAGCATACGTTCCCGCCGGGCACGGTGATCCCCTCGGGCGGCTCACTGTACGTCACGCCGGACGCCTTTTCCTTCCGCAACCGCTCGGTCAGCCCCAAAGGCGGCCAGCAGCGATTTGTGCAGGGCAACTACAAGGGGCATCTGTCCAGTTGGGGCGAGACAATCAGCCTCTTAGACGCGGAAGACTACCTCGTGGATGAACTCACCTACACAGGCAATCCGAGCGACGCCCAGCGCTATCTGCGAATCACCGAAATCATGTATCACCCGGCCGACGCCGACCCGGCCAGCCCGTTCAACGACGAGGACTATGAGTACATAGAGCTCAAAAACATCGGCCCAGCCTCGCTTTCTATGGAGGGCGTCAAATTCACGGATGGAATTGAGGTGAACCTGCCGAGCATCACGCTTGACGCCGGTGAATACCTGCTCGTGGCCAAGAACGAAGCGGCGTTGACGTCGCGATACTCCGTGCCAGGCGGCGTCGCCATTATCAGCCCATTCAACGGCCAGTTATCCAACGGCGGCGAGCAAATCAAGCTCGATGACATAACAAACAGCACAATTCTCGACTTCGATTACTCCGATGGCTGGTTCGAGATTACCGACGGCGGCGGTTTCTCGCTGACCGTGCGCGATCCCAACAACGCCAACCTTGAGGAGTGGGGCAGCAAAAGCAACTGGCGCACGAGCGTCTTTTCGGGC
>JAFGTU010000369.1 GCA_016933985.1 Sedimentisphaerales bacterium
CGCTCGACGACCTTGTCCGGCCTGGAGATATTGACGGACGGTCTGTCGATTTATCGGACCAAACGCGCAGTGACATCAAGGCTGTCGCAAGGGCTATAGTCGATGCTTGGCAGGCGGACCCGCCGCGGCCGGTTGTATTCTTCACCGGTGCGCACCTGATAAAGAACGGCTTGGGGCCTCTGCTTATCGAGCTTGTGAACCGTCGAGTTGTCACTTTGGTTGCAGGCAATGCGGCGACAGCGATTCATGATTTTGAGTTGGCGCTGATAGGCCAGACAAGCGAAAACGTCCCTGACGCGCTGGGGAAGGGCAGGTTCGGGATGGCTGCCGAGTTTGCCTATATCAATGCGGCTATGTCACTGGGCGACGCAGAAAATCTCGGCCTGGGCGAATCGCTGGGCAGGACGATTTGCGACGGGGCCTTCCGAAGGAGGGTTCTTGGCAGGGCGGCGATAGACGGCGGCCCGCGATCCTTTGGACATGCTGAGGTAAGCGTCCTTGCGGCCTGTTATCAAAACGACGTACCGTTCACGGTGCACGCCGGGATTGGCACGGACGTCATCGACCAGCATCCATCCTTTGACGGGCGGGCCAAGGGCGGCTGCTCCGGCAGGGATTTTCTTATCTACGTGGACGAAATAGCGCGGCTTACCGCAGGGGGTGTGGTATTAAATATCGGCAGCGCCGTGACGGGTCCGGAGGTCCTTCTCAAGGCCGTTTCGATGGCCGCCAATACCGGCAGCGGCCCGAAGAACATCGTTACTGCAGATTTCGACATCCGAGAGTATCGCCCCGACCAGATGAGCGATGAGTCGTCGGCGGGATACTACTGCCGCGACCAGAAGAGCGTTGTCGCCCGCATACCGCAGGCCTTTGAAGGCAAGTCGTACTATGTGCAGGGCAATCAGAAGCAGACAATCGCGCTGCTGTTCAAGATGATCATCGAGAGAATTCGCACCGGAGACGTCAATCTATGACCGAAGATCGCATTAGGGAGATTCTCGCGCGCATAAGAGACGTTAGAATTGCGGTCTATGGCGATTTCTGCCTCGATGCCTACTGGCTGCTCGATCCTCGCGGCTCGGAGGTCTCGGTGGAGACCGGGCTGCAGGCCCGCGCCGTTGCCAGGCATTACTATTCGCTCGGGGGCGCATCGAACGTGGTGGCTAACCTGGCCGCCCTCGAACCAGCGGAGATACGGGTCATCGGCGCCGTTGGGGACGATATTTTCGGCAGGGAGCTGAGACGGCAGTTGCACGAATTGAAGGTCGATACATGCTTTCTGATCGTTCAGAAGGAGAATTTCGATACGGTTGTATTCGGCAAGCCCTATCTCGAAGACAGTGAAGAGGCGAGAATAGACTTCGGCTTTTTCAATAAGCGAAGCGAGGCGACCGACAAGGCTCTGCTCGATGCTATTTTGCGCGCGCTGGAAACATCCGACGGCCTGATTGTGAATCAGCAGGTTCCGGGCAGCATTGCGAATGACTCGTTTATTGAGCAGGCTAATCAGCTCTTCGCACGGTTCGACGATAAGATAGTATTGCTCGATTCACGCCACTACGGCGACAAATTCAAGAACATCTATCGCAAGACAAACGACATTGAGGCCGCGAAGCTAAACGGCGTCGAGGTTGCGTCGAACGACGTGGTGCAGTTGTCCGACGTGAAAGGGTATGCCCGGAATTTGCATCAGCAGTTCAATAAGCCCGTATTCCTGACCCGCGGCCAAAGGGGAATTATTGCCGTGGATTCCGGCGGCGTTGGCGAGGTGCCCGGCATTCAGTTGCTCAAGAAGCTCGATACCGTCGGCGCGGGCGACACGGTGACCAGCGCGTTGGCGTTGTGTCTTGCGGCCGGGTACTCAGCGGTCGAGGCGGCGCAGTTCGCGAATTTTGCCGCCGCCGTTACCGTACAGAAGCTGTTCTGCACCGGCACGGCGTCGGGACCCGAGATCCTTAAAATCGGGAAAGACGCCGACTATATCTATCAGCCGGAACTTGCAGAAGACCCGCGGATGGCTCGCCACTTCGACGACAGCGAGATAGAGTGCTGCTATGAGCCGATGCCCGCGGGCAGCATAAAGCACGCGGTATTCGACAACGACGGGACTATAAGCACGCTGCGCCAGGGCTGGGAGCAGATCATGGCCCCCGTAATGATCAGAGCGATTCTTGGCGAGAAGTACCAGACCGCGAACGAAACCCTCTATCATAAAGTGCGAAAGCACGTGCTTGACTATATCGACAAATCAACGGGCATCCAGACGATCCTGCAGATGGAAGCCCTCGTCGAAATGGTGAGGGAGTTTGGCATTGTTGCGCGCGAAGAAATCCTCGACAAGTCCGGCTACAAGGAGATCTACAACAAGGCCCTGATCGAGCTGGTCCAAAGGCGGGTCGAGAAGCTCAGACGCGGCGAACTCGATGTCGCCGACTACACAATCAAAGGCTCCCTTGAATTCCTTGAACACCTGCGTCAAAGGGGCGTAAAGCTGTATCTCGCAAGCGGGACCGACCACGAAGACGTAATAACGGAATCCGAGGCGCTCGGTTACGCAGGGTTCTTCACCGGCGGCATCTACGGCGCCGTCGGCGATGTCGCACGGTGCTCGAAGAAGATGGTGATAGAGAGGATAATGACTGAGAATAATCTACAGGGGCCGGAGCTGGCTGTCTTTGGCGACGGACCCGTGGAGATACGTGAGTGCCGAAAGCGGAACGGTCTTGGCGTCGGCGTTGCAAGCGACGAGATTCGCAGACACGGCTTGAATCCGGACAAACGCACACGCCTGATTAAGGCCGGCGCACACATAGTCATCCCCGACTTCTCGCAGCACGACAGGCTCAGCAGATTACTGTTCTGAGCATTCACTCGACGGCATTCTACCCTCGTTGTCACGGTCGTGCTGGTCCGTTCCCCCTATAAAACAACCGGGGCCTGCACAAGGAAGTGCAGGCCCCGGAGTAATACTAATCTTCATGGCCTAGCCACATTCGCCGCTTTTCAAGCGGAAAAAGGGCCACCTTGGTACCAATTAGGTTACCAGGAAGGCCACTCTTCTTTATCGCCCCAGCTATCCATCAACACGCTGTAGTCCTTGAAGTTGACCTTCTTTTCGTTGGTCGGCTCAAGGTCGGAGATGTTGGCCGGCGAAGTGACAGGCTGGTACATGCTGCCAAGGCCGCCGACGGTCAAAACCTGGCCGGGCGTCAAGGCGTAATTGTAAATACGCACGTCGTCCATCGTACCGCTGAAGAAGTTCTCTGAAGAATACGGCTCACGGCCAAGAATGAGATTGGCGCCTGTAGCCGCCATTGTTCTGGACATAGCCATATCTTTGTCCACGTTTCCGTCAACGTATGTCCTCACGTAGCCGTCTGTGGAGGAGCACACGCAGGCTACATAGTACCACACGCCAGGCGACAAAGCTGTTCCACCGGATATATTCCTCGTGAGAGCATTAGCGCCGGTTGAGTCTCGGATCTCGAACTCAAGGACGTCGTCGGTAAAGATGGTCATCTTGTAGCCGCCGTTGCCGCTCTGGTTGCCGCCAACCTTCCGGTCGGCTCCCGATCCTGTCAGTTTGATCCAGGCGGACATAGTAACGTCGCCGACAATATCTACGCTGGCGTCGTTGCCGCAGTCTACAGCGTCAGCAACGCCGTTGAAGTCGAGCGCCATACCCATACCGGCCCTGCTGGCAACGTACGTCTCGCTGGCTTGTGCGGTGCCGTTGTTGCCGTTGGGCGAGCTGTCGAGAAGGTTGTTCTCGAAGTTATACCAGGCCACAGGACCGGTCGTTATCGCTGCCGGATTGACCGTCAAGTCGCTCTGCAGCCAGTCGCGAG
>JAFGTU010000370.1 GCA_016933985.1 Sedimentisphaerales bacterium
AAGGCAAATCTTCGCCGTTGCAGTTGCTCAGGCTGGATATCTCATAGTGCCTAAAAAGGGGCGATCGGACAGGCAATACTATGCGCCCGACTTGGTCGTATCGCGGAATACGGGCCCCGACGGCACACTAATTTGAGGTACAATAGGGGCGCATCGGGCAACAAGAACGATGCGCCTTCGAGGACGACCTTCGTAAGTCATTGAATAGTAAAGGCTTGCAGAGGGCAGAAATCTGTCGCCCCATTCTTGTCTCTATTTTGTCTCCGTCCGTTGCGTTTCAGACTTGCGCCAATGGCTTGGGTAGCCTAAACCGCCGACACAATGGAGACCATGAAAAAAGCATGGGTATACAAAAGAAAAGGCATCAAAGGATGGTGGACCGGTTGGTATGAATGCGGAAAAAGAAAGGCCAAGGCATTCCCAACGAAAAGCCTGGCGGAACACTTCCGTAACATCAAATACACACAACTCAATTCGGACGTGTTCACGAGTGTTGTCGATTTCGATTGGAACCAGATGATCGAAGAATATCGGCAATGCAAACAGGTCGAAGGTCTTGTGGATGCGTCGCTTTATGAGGTCCTGCTGACACTTCGACATTTCAAGCGGATTGTCGGCCTCGATTCGTCGAAGGAAATTACGCAGCAGAACCTGGATACGTTTGTTCTCAAACGCAGTCGAGAGGTCGGGAGAAACACTCTGAACAAAGACATAACAAACCTCCATGCCTTTCTGAATTGGGCGGTGAAGAATTGTTTCGTCGCATCGGGCTTAAAGATCAAGAAAGTTGGAGTGCCCCAGAAGCCCGTGGTCTCACTATCGCCCAAGCAGGTAAGAGATCTGATTACACTGGCATCCAGATATCCGACTCTGCAATCAAGGATCTTATTAGCAGTAACGACAGGGCTTCGGCGTGGCGACATCGAATCTATACGTATTGGGGATGTCCATTTTGACCGAAACACGATCACCACTCGCAACCGCAAAGCCAAGAAGTCTATGGCTGAACGCCCAGTTCCAGAACAGGTCACAACGGAACTGGCCAACTATGTTGCCACGCTTCCGGATGGGCAGGAGTTCCTATTTGTGGACAGATTCTCGCCAAAGAAGTGGGAGAAGATAAGGCGCAAAGCAGGACTGCCTGATCTCAAGTTCCACGATCTTAGGAAGACGTTTGCATTCCTTCTGGCGCAGCGTGGTGTGTCCACAGCAGTCACTCAAAGACTTTTGGAACATTCCACGCCACAACTGACAAATCAGGTGTACACGAATGTTGATCCGGTGCTGCGCCAGGCAATCAGTCTGTTGCCTGTGGCCGAGTGGTTGTAGAGAGCGGCTAAAGATTTGCGCAGAAATATGCGCGATGAGTTCACCGAGTTGGATATCACGGCCGTGCGTAGTTTTTCTTGCTGGGTGGCGTCCTCGCTACTGGACATGGAAAAGCGGTTCCGGCGGATCATGGGTTACCCGCAGTTGTGGATGCTGGACGCGAAACTCAAGGCCTTAGCCGAAGACGAACGGATAGACACACCGTCACGGATCGCATAGA
This sequence comes from Sedimentisphaerales bacterium, assembly GCA_016933985.1. GTDB lineage: Bacteria > Planctomycetota > Phycisphaerae > Sedimentisphaerales > Anaerobacaceae > JAFGCD01. The sequence continues at coordinate 1,550 of JAFGTU010000370.1, forward strand.
CTATGAACCACAGGAGTAGCCAACCAACCTCCGACTACGAAGAGGACATCCTCGGCACGCCGTTCTGGGCCAATATGGAACTAAAGGTCTTGCGCATCATGGAATCTCAGGTCTGCATGACCTTGAGCAGCCGAACGATCTTGTTGGTTCACACATGCTGCTCACCATATTGGGTATTGTCGTCTCTTCCGCTCTTTCTTTCCTTGATCGATACCGTAACCATGTAGTTGAAACCGAGGTCAGCTTCGCTCACCTTGTGAAAGCCGCATCGAGCGGCCATCGTGTCGATGTCTTCAGGCGGCAAACGCATCTCCTCAGGCGGACCGAAGGACAGGTCTTTCTTGCTGCATTCGATAATACCTACGTATCCACCGGGCTTGAGCACGCGGCGAATTTCGGAGAATAGGCAATCAGTACTTGCGGCCACTTCCGGGATGTGCAACACAGTGGCCACCAGACACACATCAATGCAACCGTTCCGGAGAGGCAACGGTTTGGTGGCGTCGGCAACACATGCCGTCAGATTTGTGACGCCTTCCATGGCCGCCACTTCCTTCAGCCCCGTGATGAGGTCCGGTGATTTGTCCAGGGCGTACACGTGGCCGGTATCGCCCACGAGTCGGGCGGCATGTAGCGCATATTCGCCTGCCCCGCACCCTATGTCGAGAAACGCATCGTCTGCTTTTAGCCCAAGCTCATCGAAAACGCGTCTTGAGTCTTGCATGCCAAAGCTGCTTGGTCGTCCATGTCTACACTCCCTACGTTGACGCTGATTCTTAGTCGTCATGAATCGTCTCTCTACTAGTTGTTCTGGTAATCGACACCTTCGACACGCTATCGATTCACACTGCGTTTGGAAGAAGTCCACGTCAGTGGCAGACGCAATGTCGGAAGGCCCTACTCCCCATGCGGGAATTCACACATACGGCAACGGTTTTCAAGTATCTCTCCTTTTTCAAAAGGTATTTGATGTCGGTTCAGGCTGCCCTACTGGCAGTCAATGACCCCTGCGGTCCAGCGGATGCCGCGGACGATCAGGTCGCGATACTCCGGACAGGCGTAAGCCTGCTTGTCGTGACCGAATTGGATGTTGAAGACCCGGGAGCGGCCATATTGGCGCGTCCAGGCGACCGGTTCGTCGTTTTCGGGG
>JAFGTU010000371.1 GCA_016933985.1 Sedimentisphaerales bacterium
CACCCTTCACAAGATACGCTTCACGTCGCCGAGACCCCTTACGGGGCTTCAAGAATTATGAAAAACGAACCCAATTCCCAAAACCCAGAAACCGCCGCAACCAACTGCGCCAAAAAGACTTACACCAATATCCAGCCCCGCCAGAGCAGAAAAAAACAAACCCAATCAAACCCAATTCCCAGCGCACAAAACGACATACGACATCCGACATACAACATACGAAAAACAAACTCAACGCGTCCCGGCGAAGCCCCAAGAAAAGCCGGACCCATCGCGGCCAAGCCCATCCATATTCCTCCCCGTCGAGGCTTTCTGTCCTTGCGGCCCCTTTGTCCTCGAATTGTGCATTCGGTTGCCGAAATAGTTTGACACTATGAACTCTGAAACACTAAAATCGTATATATTCCTACGCACATTTTTGTCTCTTGCCGTGTAACATAGATTTTGTTAAGTAAATACCCAATTGCTTTTAAGGGAAAATGAAATGCTCGACAACAAATCCAAGCACCGCTCAACGCTCTTACGCGGCCTGGCCGCTTCGACAGTCCTTCTCGTAATGTTCTTTATTGGTCTTGCGGACGGCTTTGCACAGGATGAGCAGAGCATCGCTGCCCTCCGCCAGATGGGCAAAGCCTTCGCCTCGATCGCAGAGAAGGCCTCGCCGGCCGTCGTTGCCGTCAAGTCCGAACGCACCGTTACACAGCAGTACTACGGCTATGAGGATTCCCCTTACGGCAACCAGGGCAACCAGTTCGACCCGTTCAGCGACGACATCTTCAACTTCTTCTTCCGCCGCAATTCGCCGCGTCAGCGCAGCCCGCGCATGCCCGAACGCAAGCAGATGACCACCGCACAGGGCACCGGCTTTATCATCTCACCCGACGGATACATACTGACAAACAACCATCTTGTCGGAGATGCCGAGAAAGTCACCGTCGAGCTCGGAGACGGCCGACAGTTTACCGCCGAGAAAACCGGAACAGACGAGGATTCCGATGTAGCCGTCGTCAAGATCGACGCCAAAGACCTCAAATACTTGAAACTCGCTGACTCCGACAAACTCGAAGTCGGCGAATGGGTATTGGCTATCGGCAACCCGCTGGGACTGAGCCATACCGTAACTGCCGGCATAGTAAGCGCCAAGGGCAGAAGCGGATTCGGCCTGGCCACGCTCGAAAACTTCATCCAGACCGACGCGGCAATAAACTTCGGCAACTCCGGCGGGCCTTTGATAAACCTCGACGGAGAGGTGGTGGGAATTAACGCTGCCATCGTAGGCGCCGGCGGAAACATCGGCATCGGCTTTGCTGTTCCTATCAATATGGCCAAAAACATCTACGAGCAGCTAAAGGCAGGCAAGAAGGTTGAGAGAGGCCTTCTCGGCGTTATGCCGCACGATATGGATGCCGACATGGCCAAGGCATTCGGATTGGAGGACAGCAGGGGCGTAGTCATTTCTGAGGTCGAGCCCAATTCCGCTGCCGACAAGGCGGGAATTGAGCACAATGACGTTATTCTCGAATTGGACGGCAAGCCCGTAACGTCCGGAAATGAGCTGCGAAACAAGATTGCAATGCTCAGTCCGGGCACTAAAGTGAAAATCCTCCTCTGGCGCAACGGACAGAAAAAAACCGTAACCGCCACATTGGACAAACGCGACTCGAAGAGTGCCGGGCCTGAAGCGCCGCCGGACGCCTTGGATGAGTTGGGCCTTACCGTGCAGACCCTGACTGATGAGGTGGCCGCACGTTACGGCTATGATGGCCAGCAGGGAGTGGTCGTCGCAAGTGTCGAGCCGGGCTCCCAGGCAGACCGCGCCGGAATCGTCCAGGGAATGCTGATTAAAGAAGTCAATCAAGCGCAAGTCAAGAATGTGAAAGACTTTAACGAAGCCATGAAGAAGGCCAAGGAAAAGGGATCCGCCATTCTGTTAGTCAAGTACGAGACCTACTCGGGCTACGCATTACTGAAGTTCTCAAACTGAGTGGGTGCGTATGTAAGACATTTGCTTAAGGTTGAGTCCTGAAAGCCCCGCATGGATGTGGGGCTTTTTAATGGCCCGTAGAGGGCCACGGCGGAACCTATCCCGCCCTACCCAGCCAAACCTGGCCGCGGCGGTTTTGCGATATCGCCAGCGGTTATGTATGGAAGATAATTAACAAACATTGCACGGCACAGGTTCTGCGCAGTTCTTCAGGCTTCAGGGCCTGAAAACCATCTCAAGATTCCCAGTGCCATTCTGAGCACACGTGAAATTGTGGACGCATCCTCAGCGGCAATGTCATGCTTTCGCGGGACTAAGATTGCTTCGTCGCTTCGCTCCTTGCAGCGGCACTCTGCACGACCACCTTCATAGTTACTACGACAGTAAGATGTTGCGGGTTGTCCCGCGAGGGATCCGTTGGTGGATTTCGGATTTCCACCGCAAGGTATCCTGGGGAGGATTTAGTGCTTCTGCTGTAAGGCGCCCTGCAGAGGATTTGGTTGCAGACCAGCGAAGCCGCACCAAGTTTTACCTGATACAGACTACTATGTGGCGGGTGTTTCTGCGCGACGACTCTTCAAGCACCCTGCCGGCGATTCTGGGATTTGGCCGTTGCTTTTGTCCGCCCTGCTTCGGTTAGGTCTGGAAACGTGGCCCGATGGAACGTTTCTGTTCTGTCGTGTTTCACGTGGAACATTCCCCGCCAAGAAGCAGACCCCGGTCTGCATTGCATTGAACGGCCCAATGGGAAGCGCAAGGATTTCTAATCGCCCTGCCGGCAGTGAGAGCGTGTGCAAAAAAGTGGCACGGGCATCCTGCCCGTGCCTTTCACGGGGGCCCCGCTCGCAAGGCCGATCACAAGACCACCCTACCGTGAGGCGTCCCACCCCAAGGCGTCCCTGCCAGGACTTGTGGGGATGCCCCTGCCACAAAGGAACGGCTTCTCACACACGCTCCAAGACTCAAACGTCAGAGGCCGCATCCTATGCCAGCCTGCCGACGGCCTTGTGCTTGCCCCGCGATGTGATCGCCCTTCCGGCCCCGCATGCAAGCAAGATTGGCAAGTCCGCGGCGGCTTCGTGATCTGCCTGCAGGTTGGCTCCGCGATGGAATCGCCTGCTGTTTCGCCTGTAGAAACATACTCAATCAGGTTGTTCCCCGGCAATGATTAGCATGTCAGCCCTTTGTGAGCTGCTCAGAAGCCGTCACTATGTTCCTGGCTACCGGGCAAATTAGGCGTTGCACAAGTCTTGGGTGGGCTGGAGAAGGCTCGGCGGGATTGTGGCAATGACGGGGAAATCTGCGCGTAGTTGTCTGGTTTCCGTTTGTGTTCAGGAGCGGTTTGTGGTGTTCCACGTGAAACATTTTTTTCACAAAAAACGTTTTTGCGAGTACGTTACGCTGTAGATATTTTCCTCGAAATGCCGAAAAAGAATTCGCACCGGAGTTTTCAGCCGGTTGTGAATACGTTAAAATGGGAAACATTGGCAACGTTCATTCGAAAAGGAGTTTTGTAATGAGCGAACAAAAGAAAGAAAAGCTAAGGCATCTCGGCAGGGGACTTGAGTCACTTTTAGGTCCTATAACAGTGAGCACCGACACAACAATTGAACCGTTAGGCGGATCCGTTTCAGACGCTAACTTCCCTCCTGACAAGGAGTTACGCGACTCGCTCAGGGAGATTAGTATCACTTCCATATCTCCCAATCCGCACCAGGCTCGGACGGTATGGGATGAGGCCGAGCTGGTTGAGCTGGCCGAGTCGATCAAGGCCAACGGCATTATTCAGCCTATTGTGGTTCGCCGTGCCGGGTCGGGCTTTGAGTTGATAGCGGGTGAGCGCCGCCTCAAAGCTGCCCAGATTGCCTCGCTTACCACGATACCCGCGCTTGTGCGTCGCGCCAGCGATGAGCAGATGCACGAATTGTCTTTGGTTGAGAATATTCACCGCGCGGACCTTAATCCGATTGAGCGCGCCAAGGCTTATCAGAGGTACATTAGCGAATTCTCTCTAACCCAGGTCGAGGCCGCCGAGCGATTGGGAGAGGATAGGTCTGTTGTTGCTAACTACTTGCGGCTGCTTGACTTACCGGAAGAGATTAAGCAGATGTTGGCGGGCGGACAACTCAGTATGGGTCATGCCAGGGCGATTCTCGGCCTGCCGACCGACGAGCTTCGCCGCAAGCTGGCGAATCGCGCGATGGCGGGGCGGCTGAGCGTTCGCGAGGTTGAGAGACTTGTCCGCAAGTTCCTGGACGGCATCGGCCAGACCAAACCGACGGCGAGGATCAAGCCGGCGCATATCGTCGATCTGGAGGACAAGCTGAGCACCCAACTCGGCACAAGAGTAACGATTGAGACGAGGAAGAACGGCCAGAGGGGCAAGATCATCATCGAATTCTACTCGCTCGATGAGTTCGACAATATCACAGAGAGAATAGGCTTAGCCTGCGAGCCTACTTGACCTGCTTGAAAAGTAGGCAAGGATCAGAGTTGGGCGAGTTCGACTCAGTTCGAGGGATAGATTCGCAACCCGCAGAAAGCGCGTCGAGAATGACACGGCACCAGACGATTCGCTATCTTGTTGGGAACTCCCTTGTTGTGAAGGTCCAGAGCGGGCCGGCGGTCTTGCCGCCGGAGTTGACCTCGTCGATACGCCAATAGTAGGTTGTTTTGAGGGACAAGCTGCCGGGGTAGAATATTGTTTCCGTTTGGTTTGCTCGGAATTCCGGTGGGTCGGCGGGGCCGAAATAGACGTCGTGGGATGCGGCGCCGACACCAGGCTGCCAGCTTAACATGATGTTTGTATAAACGTCGATGGCC
>JAFGTU010000372.1 GCA_016933985.1 Sedimentisphaerales bacterium
AAAAGGTAACAGGCTCAGTTGCCTGCCCGGCTGCATCTCTGCCGATAACGCTGAGCAAGAACCAATCCTCGTCGTCACCGCCGGCGCCGCCGAAATTCTTTGCAATTGCATCGCCATCGCGCATCGAATAGTACGCAAAGTTGCTGTTGGTAACGTACAAGCCATCGACTATCCCGACATCGTTGAGCGTAATCGTGGGCGGCGGCCCGGCCCAGCCGACATAGCCGACTGCATAATTCGCCGAGCCTCCCTGTCCGCCGCCGGTGATGGCGTTGAACTGGCCGGCCACGCCGGGCGTAGCGTTATCGGTTATGTTTGAATAAGAGAAACCGTCCCACGAGCCCCACATCGTGTCGTAGTTGTTGTTGAAATAGGCCGTGCCGCTGACGAAGCCGCCCGACCCGTCCGAGCCGTTCCAGTACGATTCACCGGGCAGGCTCAAGTCGTCAAAAGCCGCGATGGAAGCGCGTGACGCGCCGCCCATCGCCAATATCCCAATAGAACTCACTAACCATCCGAATTTAATCAATCTTCTCGAAGCCATAATTGACTCCTCCCTTACTGCAAAAATCGTTGAACTCTTCAATTCTGTTTTCCGTCTTCTGCCTTCTGTCTCTCGTCCTCCTTTCACACTGTGTGGCCCATATCGCGAGGCCGCTTTGCCGCCAATAAAAAAACCGCCGTTCCCACGAAGGAAACGGCGGTTATTAAAAATCGGCACAAACGGACTTACTGCCTGATAAGACTATCAGCTCGCCCTGCCACACCTGCGTCCCATGTCGCGAGAACACTACTGAAATAAGTGTGAACTAACCGGCAGGCAGGTTTTCTGACTCACGTCCTACCTCAAGACCCCTTCCCATCCGCCAAATGCGAACAGTGGGTGCGGCCCCAAAACATCGTTTTCAACGTCTTAGAGCCGGCAAAAAACGTCTCAAGGATTTCCGATAGATTCCACAAACACAAATCAAATTCGTGGCTAATTCATCGGAACAGACGCACACAGCGGCGCGACCGTCGCGGATTCAAACCGCGTTCCCGTTTGACTATCCCGAGGCATACGACCCCGGGACCTGCAAATTAGATTATGACCTTGCCAAAGAACAAACCATCTCTTATCTAAGAGATGCTGCTTCGTCAAGACTAATCTGTTAGAATTGCTCAGAAATTTTCACTGAAAGGATCAAACAATGGAGCGCAGAACCTGCTGGCAAAACTGTTTCGGCCCCGGCGGCGATGAGTCCTTCCTTTCCGACGGCGAGCTTTTGGCCATCAACGCCATGGAGGACGCTCTTGCGCCTCTCGATATGGATACAACTGCGATAAGACAGCTAATCACCCGCTTCGAGGCGTGCTATCACGAGGCCGACAAGGAGGCTGAGTACATTATCAAGGCTATAGCTGCCGGCCGGCCTGCGAAGCAATCCACCGCGCGTTCCCCAAAACGCAAAAAGGAGCTTCAAAACGCCCACCGCATACTATCGAGCTGGTGCAAAGACCCGGCGGCAGAGCCTGCGGACATGAACATCGGCGACATATCTGCTACTGAATTGGTGGCCTTCATCGGCGTGCCGACGCCACTCAAGATATGGCAGGTCGAGAGGATTATCGACAAGATCAATCAGGCCATCGACCCCAACCGCACTTATCACTGGATGGCCCTTGACCTCGGAGACTACGGCGAGCCCGGAGCACGTCCCGCAGGAGAACACTACAAAGACGACTCGGCCTTACTCGGCCAAACCACCGAGACGATCATACATTACACCGAAGACGGCAAGCCCGCCGAGATTTCCCTCGCGCTGGCTATCGACCTGCTTATGCCCTGCCACTGGGATTTCGCCGGCTCTTTCGTTACAATCCTCAGGGCCGTCGGCGGCGACCTTTATCCATCCAGGCCGTTCGCCTACTGTGGCATCAACGTCAACCTAAGCCCCCTTTGCGACAGGCTGCGGACTATCTCGAAAACGCTCAAGGCATTCTGGAGACCCGACGGCGCGCCGCACGATATAGACAAAGAGCTGCTCTCGATACTCGGCGAACCGACGGACGTCAAGAAATGGCTCACAGCCTCCCTTGACAAGACCATAAGACTGCACTTGCATATCTGACAGAGTAGTGTTGAATGGGCTTCGAGCGCGTCGCGTTTGGCCGTTCACATACGTTAACCGGATAAACAGGAGAAAACAATGAAGACACTAAGACAAATCGGCTCGCTGGCCTTCGTCGTGGGCTTGTTCACAACAATATTTGCCGGCATTCCGTGGCACGTCATTACGGCCGACGATCCGGCGGTGCCCTTGTGGCTGCAGATTGCCATATTCTCACTGCTGGGCGGCATTCTGCTGGTTCTGGCCACAGTCGCGGTCGAACAGAGAGGTGCCAAGCGGTCGGCCCCAACGCCTGGGGCCGCCGAGTCCGACACGTCCATCCGCCTTCTGAATTCCGACGAGGTGCCCGGTCGGAAAACCAGCGAGATACTCGGCTTGGTCCAGGGTCATACCGTCTATGCCATCTGGCTCGGCAAGGACCTCTCGGCGCTGATAAGGCTGGTCCTGGGCGGGGAGCTGACCGAATACACCGAGATGATGGGGCAGGCCCGCTCAACGGCAACGAACAGAATGATCGCCGAGGCAGCGGAATTGGGAGCTAATGCGATAATCAACATCCGCTACATGACCACAAGTGTCGTGGGCAGCGCCGCAGAACTCTTGGTCTATGGCACGGCGGTCAAACTCGGTTGAACACATACTTTGAAGGGAGATACTGGCCGAGCTTAATCCGCAATCCGGGCCGCACAGACGGTCCGGCCGCCCCGGCGTCAAATCGAACGCTCGCCTATGACTTAAGGTAGATAATGACACCCGTCAGGATCAGAATAACAAGGACGCAAACGCTTATCGCGGAGACGAATACCCATACAAACCGCTTGTTTTGCTTCGAGATGATATACTTCAGATAGCGGTCGCTCGTGGCAAAGGTCTTGCTCATCTGCAGGATGCCGTCGGTCTGGCCCTCTGTGGATTGGTTGAGTTTTTCGAGTGTCTGGTTGAACTTGTTGAAGCTCTCTGTCATCTGGACGTCAGTATCGGCGGCTGCGCCAAGCTGGTGGTTAATGTCCACCAAGGCATCGGTCTGCTTGGCCGTTTCTATCGGCATCTTCTCAACGGCGTCTATAAACCGCTCCTGCTTGGCTGAGGCGGCCTTAACCTGTTCGAGGAGCTGGTCGGTTATCTGCTTTTGCCCCTCGACCACGGTCGGGAAGCTGGCCAGCCATTCCGGCAGCTTCTCGATCCGCTCCATCAGCTCGGCATGTTGAGCAACCTGTCTGCTCAAATGCTCGTTAATGCCCTGCAATTGACCTATAAGCTGATTGAATCCCTCCTGCATCTTCTCGAGCGATTGCATCCTGTCGGGCCCCGCCCCATCGGCCCTGACAACGACGCTGCTATTATCCTGGGCCTCGGGCGCATCGACGTGCTGCTCGGCTTGTTCGCCGGCCTCCTCCGGCTCCTGGTGGATATAGCCCTGGTCGTCCACCTCTGTATCGACACCGGCGTCTGTTGAGAGACCGTGCGAGCGAAGCCAACTGCTCGTCCCGGACCACCAGTCTTTAAGAGCCATTTTTACAATTCCAACATAGTACGCCATATTGCACCTCAAGCCATTGTCGCAACAGCCCCCAAAGTTAATCGGGACGCCGGCCAATTTAGCTTGAGTCAAAACCTATTAAAACAAGTCCAAACGCAATTTCAAGCCATTTTTCGCCCCCCCCCCGGCCCCAATTTGACATTTGAAATCTGCAATCTTGAATCCCCTTCTCTTCTTCCATTCACCACTCACCAAATACCTGCTATAATAAAGCATAATCAAGTGCATCGAAAACCACAGAAAGTAGCGAAAAAATGACTGACCAGGAATCAAACCAGAAAGACGCCCAGGGTACCCAAACCCCGGATTCTCAGTCACCGTCCGAATACAGGAGCCTCGCCGTTAAGACTTCTCGATCCGCCGTTGTCTCATGCGCAGTGGCCAATTTCGCACTGCTTGGCTGCGTCGTCGCCACATTCACGGAGAATCCACCCACGCTCCTCCCTGCCCTCGCTTTCGGCTTAGGCATATTGGCGTTCGTTCTCGGCGTCGTTAGTCTCCACGTTATCGCGCAGGCAAGAGGCATGCTCACAGGCAAAGGCTTTGCCGCAATAGGAATAGCAATTCCATTAGGGTTACTCTTTTTCGCAGTGCTCATACCCGGCTTAGCAAGAGTTCGTTCCGTCTCTCCCCGATTGTACTGTGGCACCCACCTTTCCGGTATTGGAAAGGCAATGCTGATTTACGCTCAAGATTATGATGACTTATTCCCCCTCGCAGGTGGGCCCGACTCCAAATGGGGTCCTACGCCGAACTGGCAGGCCGATAGCGCCGCCGAGGCCTATGGTCTAAACGACGGCCCCGGCCAGGCGACCATCTCGGCCAACTTCTATCTGCTCGTCAAATACACCGAGGTCACTCCTAAATCGTTCCTCTGCAAAGAGGACAAAAAGGCCACCGAGTTCACCCTCGCCGAATACAAGGTCCGCAATAAGGAACTCCTCGACCTGTGGGACTTCGGGCCCGACCCCTCAAGCCACTGCAGCTTCTCCTACCATATCCCCTATGGCCCCTACCCTCTCACCTCATCAAGCGACCCGGAGATGGCGGTCGCGGCCGACAGAAATCCTTGGCTCGATACCCACGCCCAGAGAGCCAGGCCCGTGACGGACTGGAGCGGGTTCGATCCAAACGGAACCAGAGATTCAATTAGAAGAGCCAATGCAATCACTCATCGGCAGGATGGGCAGAACGTCCTATTCGTGGACGGCCATACATCCTTCGAGAAGAATCCCAATTGTGGGCTCAATGGCGACAACATCTACACCGTACAAAACGGGACGGACGTCAAGAAGGGTATCCGGCCCACCAGGGACAGCCAGCCGGCAAACAAGAACGATTCTTTGCTCGTCCACGACCCGCCCAGAGAAAACAGCAAATAGAATACTCGATAAGGAAGATGATTATGAACAGACGCCGATTCTTGAAAGTTGTTGCCGGCGGCGCGGCGGCGATGGCCCTGCCGGGTTGTGCGATGGGACGTTCTAAATCCGCAAAGGCCAAGCTGCCCAATATCATTTATATCATGGCCGACGATATGGGCTATGCTGATTTAGGCTGTTACGGGCAAAAACGGATCAAGACGCCCAACATCGACAAGCTGGCCGAAGAGGGCACCCGGTTTACGCAGTGTTACACCGGCTCGACCGTCTGCGCGCCGTCGCGAAGCGTTTTGATGACCGGCCAGCATACGGGCCGTACCCGAATTCGGGGCAATAGCGGGATAGTGGGCGGCGTAGGCCCGCAGAGGCGCGTCCCGCTCCGGGACGAGGA
>JAFGTU010000373.1 GCA_016933985.1 Sedimentisphaerales bacterium
AACAACGTAACACAGCAGCCGAAAAAGAAAATACTTTTTCGGCATGGTAGAGTCTTTGTATGCTTGACGGGATCCCTAATGGGTGGCCGGCCGGGGCGGCGTCCCTTTCAAGCGAGGTCCGGGCTCAAGAGAAGAAACGCAAGGGCGATCCGCGGAAGGGTTCGCCCAAACGCTACGATATGAAGAAGTCCATCAATCAGTGGGCGTTTCCATACCCGGAGCTGATGAATCTGAAGGAATGCCTGCGGTTGGCCAAGGACGCCGGGTTTGACGGCATCGAACTGAACTACGGCTTGAAGAACGATCTCTCACCCAAGTCAGGAACGAAAGACTATCAGGAGATTCGGCGGTTAGCGGACAAGATCGGCATCAGTATCAGCGGGCTTTGCTCCTTTTTGTTCTGGCCTTATCCATTGAGCAGCAACGATCCGGCCAAGTGGACCAAAGGCATGGAGCTGACGGGAAAGATCGCCGAGGCCGCTCACGATCTGGGCGTGGAGAACGTGCTGCTGGTGCCGGGTGCGGTCGATATTCCCTGGCGAGACGATTACGAGCCGGTCCCCAACGACGTCTGCGACCGCCGCGCCAGGGAGGCCGTGGCCAAGCTGGCCCGCCAGGCTGAGAAGCTGAAGGTCTGCCTGAACATCAAAAATATATTCTTTAGCGGCTATCTGATGACTCCTGATGAAATGAACGAGTTTGTCGATTCATTCCAAAGCGAATATGTGAAGATTCATTTCGATACCGGGAACATCTCGATATTTCAGCTTCCCGAGCACTGGGTGGGCCTGATGGGCAAGCGCATCAAGAATATCCACTTCAAGGAGTTCTCCAAGAAGAGCACGGATTATTCGCTGGAGACGTTTCGCCCGCTGCTGGACGGCACGACGAATTGGCCTGCCGTAACCGATGAGCTTGACAGAATCGGGTATCGAGGGTATGTCACCTTCGAGTATTTTCATCCCTACCGGTACTACCCGGAGGCCCTGATTTACCAGACTTCAGATTCCATCGACCGGATTCTGGGACGGATTTCATAGGCCCGGGATGCCCGCACAAGTTTCTATGGGTAGGCGCATTTCACACTTCTTCGGGGACGACCCAGGGCTTGCGATACTTTGGCTTTAGCAGTGCGTTGGCCTCTTCGTCGGCGGAGAACCGCTCTTTCGTGCCGTCGTATTTGAGTTTTCGGTTGCCGAGGCGATAAGAAATATTGGCCAGATGGCAGAGAACCATCGAGAGATGGGCCTGCTCGATATCGGCCTTGGGCTTCTTTCGCGTGCGGATGCAATCGATGAAGTCGTCGAAGTGCAGGTCTATTATGCTTCCGAATTTGTAGCCTGAGGGCACGGAGACCACTGGGTTGCTTTGTCGCGTTCTGCTGTCTCCCTCGAAGACCTGCCAGCCGCCGCCGTGTCGCCCGAAGCACATCAGTCCCTTCGTGCCGCATATCTCGACTTTCGTTGCACTGTGCTGCCAGTCGGGGAACTTTGTCTGGTCCGGCAGGTGAACGATTCGGTGCATGTAGGGCGCTTTGAGACTCCCTTCAAGCAGCATGGTAAGCTTTCCGAATTCGAGCGTTGCGAATTGCGTGTCGGGCTGTTCTCTGCCGTCATCGAACTGATATACGCCTCCGGCATTGCAGGCGGTATCGGGATATTCCCTGCCGATGAGATATCGAGCGAGGTCAACCTGGTGGATCAAGTCGGCCATGATGTAGCCGACGTAGAAGTCCCACAGCCTCCAGAACCAAACGCCCGGACGATAGGGCAACATTGGGGACGGTCCGCACCACAAGTCATAATCGAGACCCTCGGGAACAGGCTGCGTATCGGCTACGTCGATGGGGCCCGACTCCTGCATAAGGAATACGCGGGCGAGATAGACATCGCCGAGCTTTCCGGAGCGTATATATTCCGCCGCCTTGTCGGTGTACGGGGCGCTTCTGCTTTGGGTGCCGACCTGGACGACCCTGTTGTACTTTCGGGCCGCCTCGACCATCTTGCGTCCGTCCCAAATACTCAGAGACAGCGGTTTTTCGACATAGACATCTTTGCCCGCTTGGCACGCCATAATAGTGGCAAGGGCGTGCCAGCGATCGGATGTGGCAATGACAACCGCATCGACTTCGGGGTCTTCGAGCATCTTGCGGAAGTCCTGTACGAACTTCGGCTTATACCCGTGGCCTTCAACGACGATTTCCACTGCCGGCCCATAAGTTCGCGAGTCTGCATCACATATATACTTGATATAGACATCGGTTTTTTTGACAAGACTCGTCAGCAGCGCTCGTCCTCGTCCTCCGACTCCCATTATTCCGAGGACGACCTTGTCCGCCGCCGCCGAAGCGGCGCCGGTCGGGAGAATCGTCAATGCTGCGGTTGTCCCTAACGAGCTCTTCAAGAAATTCCTGCGGGTTATCGATTCCATTTTTTCTCCTTGGTCCATAGATTTGGCTACTTTTGCATAAACCACTCTACACGTGCGTGGCGAGCTTCATCCGAACGTTCATTCTCAATTGTACTGCGCTTGCAGGCGGCGTCAAACGATAATTGCCTAAGCCGGCAACGGTTGCTATTGGATGCAAAGATGCTGTCAATATGGTGTTGACGTGCTTGTTTTTGATGCGATAATCAATAAGGCAATCTGGGCTGGCCGAGAGTGATGGAACGTTTGGTCCGTTTGGCTCTTGAGAGTGCGTTTGTTGAAAGCAGGGCGGGCGAAGATAAAGTGGATTTCCGAAGGACAAATCGACGTGAATTTCTGTGCCTTGCGGCGGGTTCGGCTGCGGTTGGATTTGCGCCGGGGTTGCTTCGAGGAGGAAACGAGCCATTCCGGCTGAATTATATTGTTGCATCGAGCATGTACGGGCGACTGCCTCTTTCCGAGGTTCTTGCGGAGGTTGGAAAGACCGGCGCCGAGCATATCGATATATGGCCGGAACGGCACGCCAACCATAGGGAGCAGATCGAGGCGATGGGGCATCAGAAGTTCGCTGCGATGCTGAAACAGTACAAGGTCAAAGTGGGCATTCTAACGCATTTCGATTTGGGGCCGTTCAATTTGCAGGCCGAGATGAACGTGGCCAAGGAATTCGGCGGCTCGATGATTATCTGCGGCAGCGGGGGCCCGAAAGACCTCGAAGGCGATGCGTTGAAGGCCGCTATCAAGGATTTCGTTGAGAAGATGAAGCCGCATGTCGCCGATGTGGAGGAAATCGGCGTGACCATCGGCATTGAAAACCACGCCGGCAGCCTTATTGACTCGCCGGATTCGATCAAATGGCTGGCCCAATTCGGCGCATCGAGGCATCTCGGCCTTGCGCTGGCGCCATATCATTTGCCGCAGGACTCCGGGCTGATTGCGAATTTGATTGGCGATTTGGGCGAGCGGCTGGTGCACTTTTACGCTTGGCAGTACGGGATGGGCTGCGACAAGAAGCTGCCCAAGGAGCAAGAGTTGCTCCAGTTGCCCGGACGCGGCGGCCTTGATTTTGTCCCCATTATCGCCTCGTTGAGGAAGATTAACTACAAGGGCTGTACCGAGATTTTTATGCACCCCGTTCCTCGCGGGATACCGATTATGCCGACGGCGGCGGAGGTCACGGCTGAGATTAACCGGGCAAGATTGTACATGGAAAGATGTAAGGACAAGGCAAATGGCAAAGCAAAGGCTTAATATGGCAATTTTGATTTTAACGGTTCTGGCAGCAACCGCGGCCGGTGCAGAGACGACGCTACCCATCGGCGATAGCCGACAGGTCTTCATTGATGGGCGATTTATCCAAGACAGTAAAGGCGTCGAATTGGTTGTTCACAAGCCGCAGAAGACGGGGCAGATAATCCTCAAGTGCGACAAGCCGTGGGAAGAGAGGCTGGGGCAGTATCATGCAACTCTCTACGATGCCGGTGTGTATCATCTGTGGTACACTTTCTACGGCAAGGCCGACAGCAATGCGCCGACGGTGCGGAGCATAGCCTACGCGCGTTCGGCGGACGGTATTCAGTGGCAGAAGCCCGATCTTGGGCTGGTTGAGATATACGGGACGCGGAAGAATAATATTGTTCTCGGTCACGGATTCGGCGGGATCAAGGGGGCTACTCACGGCTGCATGGTGTTTCTGGACCCGCACGCACCGCCGAATCAGCGCTTCCGTCTCGTGTCGAATCCGGAAGAGCTCGGCAAGGCCCTCCAGATATTCTCCTCTCCCGACGGGATACACTGGGAGCTGACGCATCGTGACATTATGAAATTCAGCAGCGAGAAACATCATCTTGATACGCAGAATGTAATCTTCTGGGACCAGAGGGTGGGAAAGTACGTCGCTTATGTCAGGCGGAACCTTCGGCCGTTGGCTTCGCAAGGGCGGAGCGTCGCCAGGGCCGAATCCGAAGACCTGGGCCATTTTTCCGACGTCGAAGACTGTCCGGCGGTGCTAAGTTTCGACCAGCAGGACCCGGAGTACTACGATCCCGTCCAGAAGACAAGAATCCAGGTTGTGGATTTTTATACGAACGGGACCGTCAAGTATCCGTGGGCGCAGGATGCGTATTATATGTTTCCGTCGGAGTACTTTCACTACGGGACATTTCTGAGCGACTTTCGCAAGGGCCAGCCGGTGAACGCCGGCTCGCTCGATGCCCGGTTTGCCGCGAGCAGAGATGGAATAACGTGGCGGAGATACGACCGTGGCGCCTTTGTGCCT
>JAFGTU010000374.1 GCA_016933985.1 Sedimentisphaerales bacterium
CTCGCAGGGCGGCCCGCCGAAGTATGATTTGCTCGCCTCTGCAGTGCCGCCGTAGGCGCCCATGTTTATCCTGCCGCCGTTGGGGAACGGTTCATCGCCGATAGGACTGGCCGGGTCCCCAGCATCGATGCATGGACTTGTTACATCGTCCAACACCCAGCTTCGGAGTTTGGGATCCCAGCGACCGGCCTGGGACTTGAGGTGATAATCCCCGTCGACCCAAAAATCATCACTCGTGTCTTCTACCGTTCCATTTGGGTCCCAGTGGCCCGAGGCTACAAAACTCGGATTTACGTCAATATTCCCTTCGCCGATCCAGCCACCCTGGATATCACTATAAGTCACAGTAGGCGGTCTGCCATAGACATCAATTGGCGATGGTACATTCCCCCAAAGAATGCAGTTCTTCATTATCAGATTGATCTCATAGTCTTCTTCGTCCTGGGCGGTGTACACGCCACCACCATATAGTGCTGCCGAATTCCCAGCGAGAGTACAATTCAAGAGTACTAATGGAACATGAGAATAGTTCGAAATGGCACCACCGCAGTAGGCTGTCTGATTGCCGCTGAAGACGCAGTTCGCCAACTGCGGGGCACCTTCGATGTTACACATCCCTCCATTGCCACGGTTGCCGATGAATCTGCAATTGGTCATGGTTGGGGTCCCATAGTAAGTCTGCATTCCGCCACCATCCCATCCTGCCCAATTGCCGTTGAACGTGCAGCTATCCAGTTGTAGATCCCCCGAGACGTCATAAAGACCTCCGCCTTCGTGCTTGGCAGAATTTGCGGCAAAGATACAGTTGGTCAATAAAGCACTCACATTAAGGCACGTCATCCCACCTCCGTTGATGTGATATTTGGACGACCACTCTTCATTCGCGTTGCCGGCCCTAATAGTAAATCCGTCTAATGACACTGCATTATCGATGTCATTCCCCGTGACCACATGATAGCTGTTCTCGGCGCGAGTGGATTCTTCGGACAGTTCCCACCACGATCCCTCAGTCACTTCAATATCGTTCCCGTCAAGATCGCCGCTGAGAATCGTCTCGTAAAGGCCGGTGTCCCTGGCATTCGGATCCGGCTCATCCAAGCCGGCATAGCCGCCTTGAAGTGTCATGCCATTGATAAGCTCAAATGACGCCTTTCTATCGCCTGTGCCGTCCGGGTGAAGTGTATCCTCGTCGGGTCTATAAGTGCCCTGAGCCACCCGGATTTCAACAGGCTTTTCGGCAGCATTGGCGTCGGCCAAGGCATCCTGGAGGTACCTATATGCATCCGTCCAGGAAGAGCCGTTCTTTGCCCCTGTAGCGTCGTCATCGACGTAGATAACCTTCCCCAAACAAGCCGAGCCAACGCCCAGGCACAAACATAACGCTACTACTTGAATTTCCCACTTTTTCGCGTACATCTTCTTATTCTCCCAAAAAGCCAATCCATACAGTGCTCGCCTCGGTCTGCTGCCCGCGTTTCTTCCGGCGTACTCGCAGTTTACGCACGGCCCTGACGAACGTTCTCGCGGCGCCCACTGAACCGAATTACAGTATTATGGTGCGCAGCAAGTCCGAAAAGTAACGCTTTCTTGCGGAATTTTGCAAAAATATTCCAGACATCGGCCCTTTCGGAGCCTTTAGTAATGATTTATGCCTGCTAAAGCATTTGATTTTCCACAATATATCTTGGGTCGTGAAGCAACGCCGCAGGCCGGACTTGCTCTTGCTATAATGGCTATTTCAATTCGAGCTGAAATGCCTGGTCGCATCGGCTGGATAAATGGCTCGGCTGGTATTCGACAAAGCCGTAACTTCTGTACAGGCTGATTGCCTCCGTGAGGACCGAAGCGGTTTCGAGCGTCATTTTCTCGAATCCCATTTGCTTTGCTTTTTTCAGTGCATCCTCCAACAGGAGCTTGCCAAGGCCTTTGCCTCTGAACGATTTTTGCAGGTACATCTTGCGAAGCTCGCAGGTCGCTTCGTCGATTCTGTACAGGCCGTAGGCGCCGATTATCGAGCCGGGCCTGTCTTCAAGGACGTAGAACGCACCGCCCCTGTCGAAATAAGACAGGCTGATATCCTTGAGGTCGGCGTCGGTGCATTCGGGGTCGGGTTCGAGGCTATACTCTCGCAGAACAGTGAAGACCAGCTCGGCGATTCCGCGACAATCGCGGTTGTCAGCGCATCTCAATTTCGGCCACCGGTTTTGTGTCATAGTGAACTGGGGCCTTGGGCAAGTTTGGACTATTGGTCTTCCAGTGCTTGGAATGTTCCGGTCTGCCGGATTACGACGTTGTAGCCTTCGATGGTCTCGGGGATTCGGCTGCGCAGTTGCTGCGGGGCCATTGAGGAAAGAATCAAGATACAGGGCTGATCTTCGAGAAGGCCTATGGCCGTTCCCTCCACGCCGGGGATGGACATCCATCGCTCGGTCCTCTCTTCGAGGATCTGCTCAATCGTCTTTTCGCTCACAAGGCTTCCTTTCCCAAGGCCACCGGCACGGTCCGAGGAACAACCGGCAAGACCGCCGCCGGCAATTATAACGCCGACAAGAAGCAGGGCAATTGAAACGCGTCCGGCGATTACGGATATCCGGTCTGCCGCTCTGTCCCAAGAATACGTGGCAATCTTGTACACCGGCGACATACAGACACATCCCCACCCCTCCCAACCGCAGCAGAAGAAATGCCGTAAGGCGACATCGCTGGCAATCGCAACGGAAACGTTGCGGCGGCATTGAATTCTCTCTTGCCGCAACTTGCCTTCAATCCTTGCATATAAACGAGCGGAAATTGGCCGAATCACTTGATGAACTGATTAGGCGGAGTCTCACCATTCCAGGTTAGTCCTGCGGCCGTGACGGCTGTGACTTGCGTTGTGTATGTGCCGGATTTGGCGTTCTTTAGCGTAAACGTTACCCAGCCATATGTGTCCGTTGTGCCACTAACCGAACCGGCGGGTGCACCGTCCCGGAAAATGCTAATCGAGACGGAGGCGCCGCTGACGAGGTTGCGTTGATCATCCACCAGTTTAACACCTATCACCAGGTCTCTGTTATTGCGCACGGTGGCGTATTTTATTTCTGCAACAAAAACGGCCCCACTTGGCTCTGGTATCACGGTGATACTCCAGGAGCCGCTTGTGGTCTTGCCGCCGGAGTCGGTCACCGAGGCGGTGATGATATGGTTGCCGTCGCTCAGTATGGCCGAGAAGCTGCCTCCCGTGCCTATCATGCCATCCCTATCGGATGTCCAGACAAGGTTCGCAGTCAGGTCGCCGTCCTCGGTATCATAGGCCGTACCCTCAAAGGAAATAACGGCCCCAGACTCAAAGGTCGAGCCGTCGGCAGGGCTTGTGATTGAAACGGTGGGAGGGTCATTTTGAGTTGGCGTCTGGCCATCATCAACAGTAACGCCGAACCGACTAAGCACCAGGTCAATCGGATTGGCGATCGTGTGCGTAGAACTGCCGGCAAAGAGCAGCCCAATCGGATTAAGGTTATCATCATCGGTCACAATGAGCGAGCCGGAGTCGCCTCCACCGCTGAAACTGCCGGGCTCGATTATGATCTGTTTGACAAATCTCGCCGTCTTGCCGGGGCCGTACCCGACAGTGACAGTGGCGTTGACGGCAGTGACTGCTCCTTTGGTCAATCCGGTTGTCCGTCCGAATTTCTGCACGTTCTGGCCAAGGAAGGCCTGTGCGGTGACCGAGTTGGGTGTTCCATAACCGCCGGCGGGTGTGGCAGTGTCGAGCAGGTCGGTCGAGCTCAGGGCGATGGCTGCATCAATGACGTTTTTGGCCTTGCGACTGAATACAATTGGCTCGAAATCGGCCAGAGTGCCGATTGCGTCGTCAGGATTCACGCCGCCGTCGTATGGGCCCGGCTGGAGCACGTTGTCGCCTATTAAGGCGTTGTTCTCGTTGGCGAACACATGGTTGTTACTTAGCGCGTAAACATTTGTCCCGTCGGTGACTCTGCACCCTATCGTTCCGGCGGTGATAGCCGGGTGGCCGGTCGAAACACCGATCGGCACCGGTCGGTCAAATCTGTCGGTAGTGCTCAGAGCGGAGATCTTGCCTGTGACAACTACCTTGACCGGGACGCCGTCAAGCGTTTGGGCAATACCCGCAACTCCCGGTCTTTCGAGCAGTACCGCAACTGTGGGCTCGCCGTTCTGCCCGGAGCCGATGGCTGTGCCCACTACACCATTCAGCGCCATCAACCGCTCAGTGTGCCTTTCCTGGGCTGCCTTGGCGCGTTGGAAAGCTGTCTGGCTGTTGCCCTCGGCGAGCAGCACTCCCGAAAGAACAAACAGCCCGATAGCTGCAATAACGACCAACAGTATTTTTGTAATTATTCGCCTTGTCATGATAGTTCCCTTTCGTATTAGTGTATCTGCGATGCGCTTCAGCGTGATCGCGAAAACACTATTTCATCACAACCTCCACAGCAAACAAGCTGTTTATTCCTGACCTCGGCACCTCCACACAATAAACTTGAATTTACTGTATCATATCCAAGCGCAAAAGTCAAACAATTTCCGTGAAGTCCTTTCTTATCGGGCTTCTGGCGGAGGGCATTTGACTAAATCCTTTAGCAGTAAGAAGTTAAGGGTACTTGCTCGGCGGAACATTCATGCTTCAGGCAGGGGCGGGCAGCCCATTGACAACCACTGCAGGGCCGATTCTCGGCGTTTCAGGCCTGAATCAGGTTAGGAACTTCAGGATGATTTCCTTGTAGTATTGCGCTGCTCTTTCGACGTCGGCGATTTCGATGTATTCATCGGGTTTGTGGCAGATCTCAGGCTTGCCGGGGCCGAAGATCACCACCGGTGCGCCGAGCCGGGCGAAATGCGGACCGTCGGTGGTAAATCCCACCGCCTTGGTTTCGCCGATCCCTACGGCTGCGCAGAAATCCCGGACAAAGGCGCTGTTGGAATCGGTCTCCATCGGTTCGACCTGGCGGACTATCGAAATCTCGGCTTCGAAACGCGGGTCGGCGGATTTCAGCCCTGAAAAGACTTCCCGCAGATCGCTCAGGATGCCTGCATGGTCCTGGCCGGGAAGCGTGCGGAAGTCTATGCCGATAGTGCACCTGTCCGGGACGACATTGAGCGCTTTGCCGCCTGCAATGGTGTTAATGCTCATCGAGCAGCCGCCCAGCAGCTTGTGCGGTTCCGCGCTCGGCCGGTAGTCTTCCAGTGCATCGAGCAAAGCCATGGCGGAGCCTATGGCATTGATGCCGAGGTGAGGGGTAGAGCCGTGCGCGGCTTTTCCCTTTGTGCTGATTTCAATCCAGAACATCCCGCGATGCGCGGTGACTATCTCGAAATCGGTCGGCTCGGGAATGACCACTCCGCCAAATTCGGGCAGCTCGCCGCGGCAGGCAAGGAATCTATTTGCCCCGGAGCTATCGGTCTCTTCGCCC
>JAFGTU010000375.1 GCA_016933985.1 Sedimentisphaerales bacterium
CAGTACGGATGAGCCGTGCGGGCCTATAAGCTCCAGCTCAATCCGCGTGCCTCTGAGGAAATCGAGACGGCCTCGCTCGACGTAGGCGTAAAAGACACCGAATCGATTGCTGCCCTCTGAGCCGGGACGGGAAGCGGGTGGTGTTGGTACGCGGGCTACCTCGATGTAATGGTCGGGGCGATTAGGGTCGTCGTGGGCCATTAGTTCGGGAATATCTGTCAGATAGACCCCAATTTCGACATTTGGATCGGACGTTTCGAAGAGGTACTCGAATGTAATCAGTAGCAACTGTTCATTAGCCCTGGCAAAGAGACCCTTGGCGCGGGCGTTAAACAATACGCCCGATGTGGGCGAGCACGGGTCCGGGTCGGCAAGATTCATCATGCGCATCATGCCGTTGGGGTCCGGCTCGTTGGCCTCGATGCGCTCGACGTGAATCATGTGGTAATCGTCGTTTACATCGCTCAGGAAGTTATTGTGAGTCACACGGGTTAGAAAATCGATCTCGTCGTCAAAAGCGATATTGTTGAGCGAGAAGCCCAACAGGGGCACATTTTCAACGAGAGAGCACGGGTCGGCGTAGAGGTTCTGGTAGTAGATTCTGTTGAATGAGGTGTTGAGTATAGAACCTGAACCCAAGTACAGATTGCGGACGTATAGCACTTCGTCTTCACCGCCTTCGTCGTAAGGGGGCTGGAAATCGAAGCGGTTGGTCAGGTTGACCTTTGCGTCGTCTATCAGGCGAAGCTCTTCGAGTGCCCAGGAGTTAGGGTCGAAGTCGGGCACGGCGGCAACATTACACAGAAACGGTGTGTTGGGTTCGCACACGCCGGCGCCCGCCAAGTCAGGCATCCCGCGGAGTTCGAGCAGTCCGCCGCGAGTATTGCCTACGCCCTCTGTGATGGTGACAAAGATTCGATTATTCGCGATCAGGCCCTCGAATACGGTCGGATCGAGGTCCATGTACCTGTCGCCGTCGGCGTGGATATCGTTGCCGATTATCGAGGCGCCACCCTGAATGAAGAATTGGCCGTAAGGCGCGCCCGCCTCGGCGGTGATGACGCTGTTGAAGATGCTGACGTCGCCGCCGAAATCGGCGCGATTGACTACAATCTCAGCATTTCTTACAGTAGCGGTATCCCTGAGGCGCAGCAGACCCGAGCATTCAATCCGCCCTCTTGTCGATGGGTCGTTTGCGTCCGCCAGATCGATTACTGCATCGTTCGCAATAGTCAGTTCTGCGTCCTCGCTCACCGAAATAAGACCGGGGCCCGAAACGTCGCATTTGATCATGTTTGTACACCTGTTTGCACGGAACAGCGAGTTCTCTTGCAGATAAATAGTCCCGGACCCCCAAATTGCGGCGCCTTCGGCCCACCAACCACGTTTTCCGAGATAGACGTTGCCAACTACCTCCACCGTGCATACGCCGGTACTTATTTCGTAGGGGGTGTTGTCGGTAAAAGTACACCTATCCAGCACAGGTGACGCCTGGGTGTCGGCGTGCAATCCGCCCCCGCCCACGCTTGCCTGATTTTCGACGAACACGCACTCTGGCAGAACATTCGTGCAATACGCCCAGTATCCTTCAGCGTACAGTCCGCCGCCATAGTCTGCCTGGTTTTGGGTGAAATTGCAGCGTTCAAAAGTCGCTTCGAAAAAAGACTGGTTGCCCATGGCGTACGAGTATGCCGCTCCGCCTTCGATGGCGGTGTTTGCGGTGAAATTGCAGTCTTGAATCAACGGGATAAGACGGCCGTCTATTGCGGTGTTATATATCGCGCCGCCATATTCCGCACTGTTGCCGGCGAATGTGGATCCGTACACTTCGGGATAACATTCGGAATTTCCTGCGGCGTTGTATATCGCTCCGCCGCGTTTGGAGCGGTTGTCGTCAAAACTGCAGTTGTCGATAACAGCCGATCTGATCATGTTATCGTATGCTATCATGGAGATAGCTCCGCCGCGCTGGACTGCGTAGTTGTTTTCGAATTCACAGTTGACCAACATGGGGTGCACAAAGAATTCCCCCGTGGCGCCGATACTTACGGCCCCTCCGTTTGTCAGGGCACAGTTGCCGGTTACAAGGCAGTTCGAGACCAGGTCGTAATCGATGAATGTAGCGATTGCTCCGCCTTCCGAATGCATGCCAATGCCGTTGGCATTGCCTCCTGTAATCGTAACGCCATCGATACAGATATCCTCGTCGGTGTCATAGATATACCAGTCTCCAGCGGAGATAACGTGGTAGCTGTTGTCACTGCGGGTCGGATTAAATGGATCGACTTCGCCCGCGTCGTTGCCGTTCAAGTCACCGCTGAGGATGGTCCTGTAGTTCTTGATATCGCGTTCGTTGGGATCGCCCCCGGTTACGCCGGCATAGCCGCCTTTGATGGAAATATCCTCGGTCAAAGTGAAGGAGGTCGTTCTGTCGCCGTTGGGCGGTGCGGGCGTATAGACTCCCTGGGCAACATGTATCTCGCAGTAATAGCCGCTGAGGATTGTCAGTTCCGCCGCCTCTATACCAGCCTGAAGATCAGTGAAGGCATTGGCCCAACTTGTCCCGTCCGCTGCGCCTGCAGCTTTCTTATCGACATAGATTATGCAGGGCGGAGGCTCGGTCGGAATGTCGTAATCGTACGCGTAAACCTCTATTGTAGCGGTCTGTAGGCCGGGGGCGGAAATATGGAATTCGGCAGTGTCCATTCGGGAATCATCGTCCTCAGCGGCGGCAAAGGTGATAGGCTGGGGGATGGAGTAGTCTGCCGAGTTGAAAATCAGGGGCATGGGCGAAATGCAGGCAATGTTGGGATCGCCTGAGACGAAGGCGACCGTCGCTTCGACTATCCCGGCGGGCTCCTGTGGCAGCATCACCAGAAGTTCCCCGAAGGCGCCTTCGGGCACGACAATCGTCCCTTCGGTATCATGACGGTAATAAGCCTTGGCATCCTTCTTTTTGTCATCATCGACGTAGTACAAGAAAATAAATGAGTTTGGATATGCTTCGTATGCGCCGATATCGACGGCGTTGCCTCGTTGTCGCGGACTTCCTTCGAAGTCTATTTCATCTTCGACGTTGCCCTCGTAGATATCATGTCCGGCGTCGATACAGGGCGAATCAGGCCATAGATGATAATCACCGTCTATCCAGCAGTTGTCCAGGGGCTTAGTGGGGTCGTAGTAGTAATTGGGCTGTGAGAAGTAGTCAAGTGCCCTGCGACCCCGCTCTACAAACTCCGGGTCTTCATCGATGTTGTCATTTCCTATAGCCCAGCCGCCCTGGATGCAGCAATTGCGCAACGTGGCGTTTGAGCCTATTATCTCGTTGGGCTTGTCGTCCCAGAAGATGCAGTTATCGAATTCACCCGGTTCGCAGTGCACGGCACCGCCTCCGCTTCGGGCGAAATTCCCTGTGAATGTGCAGTTCCCAAGTTTCAACATGCTATTGCTGCTGTATATCCCGCCGCCGCTGTAACCGGCAGTGTTGTTTCCGCTGATGATGGAGTTGAATATCTCTAACACACCGCCGGTGTGAAAGATCCCGCCGCCGGGAGCCCGGCGGGCAGAGTTTCCCCTAATCCGGCAGCGAGTTAGAGTAGCATAAGCGGAGATTAGCATTCCGCCACCCTGTTGTAACGATGAATTGTCAATTATGGTGCAGTTTGTGAACTCCGCCGGGGGGCCGCTGCCTATGTACACGCCGCCTCCGTGCGCCTGTTTTGATTCGTTGCCTGCGAAGACGCAGTTTGTCATATTAGCATCGGCACCGGTGCAATACATTCCGCCCCCGGGCCCACGACTCACGTTGCCGCTGAACGCGCAGTTGGTCAGCGTCAAAGCAGCGCCTCCGTTAAACATTCCTCCGCCGGTGTTTGCGCTATAGTTGTTGACTAACCTGCAATTAGCCAGCGTCGTGGTGTGGGAGTTACTGCCGGCGCTGCATATCCCGCCGCCTGAAGACGGAGCCGCGTTTGCGCTCAACGTGCATCCTGTTAGAACGATATTGCCGCCGTTGCTGTAAATCGCACCGCCGCTGTTACCCCTGTTCTGAGCAAAAGTGCAGTCGGTAATCCTCGGACTGCCGTCATAACAGATCATTCCGGCGCCGTTGGCGTTGAATCCGCCGGAAATCGTGAATCCATCCAGAATCGTGTTCTCGCCGGTTCCGTTGGCGGTAACTACGTTCTTGCTGTTCTCAGCTCGCGTCGGTTCGCTCAGAAGAGCTTCCGGGTTAATCACGTCTGCATCATTGCCTGCGAGATCGCCGCTCAGGACGGTCTTGTATAATCCGATATCTCGTGCATTTGGGTCGTCCGGGGCGTCTTTCCAGCCGGTCCAGCCGACGATTTCTGCGGAAATAAGAAAATCGTGGCTGTAAGGGGCGACGTTGAGCCCGTGGATCGCCAGGAGATTTTCGCCCTCCCGCAGCAGGCCTATCGCGTGTGATATATCGAAATGCTCGCCGCTGACAACAAGAGAAGCGGCCCGTCCGCCGTACTCTGCATGGGAATCCCAGGCGGGTGTGCCAGTGAAAAAGCCGCTCTGGACTTTCTCGCCGTTTATGTAAACTATGAAATCGTCGTCATAGTGGATGTTAAGCCCCAGGTAGCTGAGGTTGTTGGAGTCTATGGTAAAGGGTATTCGGATGTAGCAGGTGGTGTTGCCCTCGTACATCTGCTCTTCAACATCGATATTGAAAAGACCGTCAAAGCTCGTTGACTCTCTTTCATAGCCCACACCGCCGGAGCCGCTGATCCAGTCTGAATCGTTGAAATCGAGGTCCGAGCGCCAAGCATCGTCTATAGGCCCGACGGGGACGAAGACGGTCTTGACAGCTTCTTTTGGCAATATGGTCGCGACTGTAGCAGGGTCGGGGGTGCGCAGGCTCGCATAGCCGCCTCTGATAGCTACGCCGTCGATTAGCTGGAAGGTCGCATTTTGGTCGCCGGATGCCACTATGCAGGCTGTTCCGGATCTCCCGTATTCGACACTCCGATCCGGTTTGTATGTGCCCTGAGCGACGTGTATTTCATCTCCGGTCTGGGCCGCCTCCAGAGCGTCCTGGAGGCATGGATAGGCGTTTTCCCAGCTTGAGCCGTCGCCTGTGAGGGGGGCGTTGTCGTCAACGTAGATAATCCGCCCCGCGGCCGAATGGGCTAATAAGGCACACAGGGCCAAGGTCAGGAGGTAACGAGTTTTTGAGCCGCAAATCTGCATATTCTCACTTTGCTCCTTAATCACAGGCTGAAACCCGCGATTTTCGGGCTTAATCTGCATTATACAATAATTCGGCGTCTTCTATGTCACAGATACGCAGGAATTCGGCTATATTGCCGTTTTTCCAGGAAAAAGTCGCAAGCCGCCCGGGATATGTGAAGAATGCCGGCTTTAGGGGATTGAGTTGAGCCAGCAGTGGCTTAGGAACTGGAGGTCTTTAGTGTTTACGTTTCCTTCGCCTGTGATGTCTGCGTTTTCGCATTGGCCGCAGGCGGTCTCGAGCCAGTGGGCTGCCAGAAGAGTGAAATCGAAGAAATCGACGCGACCTGTGCCGTCGATATTGGCTGTAGAGCAATCCACTCCTGTGCTTTTGATCAAGATGATCGATAAGGGCAAGGCCAGGTCGTTGTCCGGATAAGAAACCGGATCTGAGAGCGGCTCGGCTTGTACGGGACCCGTTGCACCGTAAGGTACCTTCGCTATGTAAGGCTCGTAGAAGGGTTCGCCTAAGGGGTTTATATATTCCGGGATGTTCGACATTGTGAAACCTGCGACCCAGATTGTAGCCGTTGAGGCGTCTTCTGTCATTGCCGTAACGTGGCCCATGTTGTTGATCGTTATCTTTCGAATCAACGCAAGGCTGGAGGGCGAGAGTACATTGATAGATACCGAATCGGCGTCGGATTGCTGGACGGCGGAAGCCAGATACAGCGAGCCCCAGTTCGAGAGATGCATGGCGGTCGGCGCGGGGATGTAAGTGCTTGAACCTTCCCTGCCAAGGCAAAGTCGCTTCTTCACCTCACCGGTCTGCGTATCATATGCCCAGAGCCTGTCGCTTTCGTTGAGGCTGTCGGTATTGGTGACGTAGAGATTGCCCGAATCGTCTATTTCGATTTCTCTAAGGTTGTTCAAATACTGATTATCGCCCGGCAAAGGAGCATCGTCGTATATTTGCACGACTTCGTAAGGCGGCTCGCCTGATGAGAGCAATCTTAGTTTTGCCACCGCCTGGTAGGGCTCCTCGCCGTCCGGCACTATAATGACGGGCGCTACATAGACATGTTCTCCATCGGAATCGAAGGCGGCGTCGAAGATAGGACAGCCGGACCATTCGTAGTCTTCATAATGCATACCTATGCGAACCTCCGCGCTAGAATTGTATCTCGGTTCGTTAAAGGCAACGATTGTATTGCCCGGCGGGACCACAGGTGCGCCGTCTGACAGTCTGACAAGGCCTTCGGCAAGGTTAATCTGATAGAGCCCGCCGGCACCGTCTTCAATGAGCCTTCCGTTTGCGCGCATGAAGGGCGGATCGACGCTCGTGATATATTCGCCTTCGCTGGCGAGGATATAATGGCCGTCTTGCATCTTTTCGATACTGCGCTTGCCGGATATAAGCAGACCTTCGGATGGATATACTTCAAATGGCTCCGACAGCGTGCCAACGGTGGCCGTGAGAGGGCCTGCAGCGACCTTTGTATCTGTTGTGGGGATAAGTGGCAGGTCGCAGAAGTGCGGGTCCGGCAGGCCGAGACGCCAGTCCCAGGCCTCTGCATCGGTGGCGTCAACGTAACCGTCCGCTCCGAAGCCGAAGTCCATGCAAGTCAGGCTTTGACTGCTGTCGTGGGGCAGGGCCGAGCGGCAGCCTACGTGGGCCAAGACCGTCAGGTAATCCAACTG
>JAFGTU010000376.1 GCA_016933985.1 Sedimentisphaerales bacterium
CAGTACGGATGAGCCGTGCGGGCCTATAAGCTCCAGCTCAATCCGCGTGCCTCTGAGGAAATCGAGACGGCCTCGCTCGACGTAGGCATAGAAGACTCCGAATCTGCCGCTGCCGAGAGAGCCAGGACGTGAAAGCGGCGGCGGCGCCAGGCGGGCTATCTCGATGTAGTGGTCGGGCCGGTTGGGGTCGTCGTGTGCCATAAGTTCGGGAATATCTGTCAGATAGACGACAAGTTCGACGTCAGGATCGTCTGTCTCGAACAGATACTCGAATGTGATCAGGAGCAAATCTTCATTGGCCCTGGCGAAGAGACCCTTGGCGCGGGCGTTGAAGAGCTGGTTGTGTGTGGCTGAGTTCGGGTCTTCATCGCGGAGATTTGACATTCGCATCATACCATTGAGGTCGGGGGCAAGCCCTTCGACTCGCTCGATGTAAACGCGATCGTAGTAAGGATTACTGGGATGACGGAAAGTCCTATATGTGACGCGCGCAGCGAATTCTACATGGTCGTCGAAGGCGATATTGTTGAGGGAGAAGCCCAGGAGGGGGACGTTCTCGGCGACCGAGCATGGGTCAGCATAGAGGTTCTCATAGTAAATCTTGTTGAACGAAGTGTTGAGCACCGAGCCTGCGCCTAAGTACAAATTGCGAACATACAGCACCTCGTCCTCGCCGCCTTCGTCGTAAGGCGGCTGGAAGTCGAAGCGGTTTGTCAGGTTAACCTTGGCGTTGTCAACGAGGCGCAGTTCTTCGAGCGTCCATGTGGTCGGATCGAATCCGGGGACTGCGGGGACCTGGCAGAAAAAGGGATTATTGGGGTCGGGTGTGCCGGGGCCTGCGAGGTCGGGCGTTCCTCGCAGTTCGAAGAGACCTCCGCGAGTATGGCCCACGCCCTCCGTGATTGTGACGAAGATTCGATTGTTGGCGATAAGGCCCTGGAATACGGTCGGATCGAGGTCCATATACCTGTCGCCGTCGGCGTGAATGTCATTACCGATTATCGAAGCGGTATCTTCTATGAAGAACTGGCCGAAGGGGCTCCCGGCCTCGGCGGTGATTACGCTGTTATAAATGCCGATATCGCCCTCGAAGCTCAGTCTCGTAACATTTATTGCAGTGCCGTCAATAATTGCCCTATCGCGGATCCGCAGCAGGCCGTCGCACTGAATCCGCGAAACCTGTATGTGGGCGTCGCCGCCGATGATCATCCCGTAGTCCGATGGGACGACGATGACTCCCTCGCCGCGAACATCGCACAGTAAGTTTCCCTTCTGCTTTTCGGGCTCCGAAAAGGGATCATATGCTATGATCAGGGACGAATCGACATCGAGATACAGGCTGCCCGGCCCCTCAATGCTTGCATCTCCGCTCATACTCCATGTGTCCGCAGACAGATGAATATCCGATAACAATTCGACGGCTGCTCCATGGGATATCAGACTGATCCCTCCACTATCGTCAAATGTGCAGTCATCCAGTTTCAGAATCGGAATAATCGGAGTCATGTCCGGGGGGCCATAGCTTTTATTGATGTCTATCCCATTCTGGTTCTCCTGTTGGACGACGAAGTTCTCGGAGAAGTAGCAATCTGCAAGCTCCAGTTGTCCTCCCCACTGATAGATTGCAGCGCCGTCTTCTAATGCGCTGTTGCCCACGAAGCTGCATCCCTGCACCGTAGTAGAGGTTGTAAAATAGGCCGCCAGTGCGCCGGCCCTGTCACCTGCATAGTTGGCCAGAAACTCGCAATCTGTGATCGCAACCTGCGAACAATAGCGCAGGAAAATTCCCCCGCCATCGCCTTCGTCATCAAGGCGGTTTTCCATAAATCTGCAATTCGAGACGATTACGTCGGAGCGATAGAATGCAGCCCCGCCGCCTCTGGCCTCGTCCTCATAGCTGATATTAAAGTCGAAATTGCAGTTCGTCAAAACCGCCGAACCGTCGGAATGGGACAATCCGGCGCCCGACAGGGTCCACCCCTGGTTGCAGGTGAAGTTGCAGTCGGTTACCGTCAAATTGCCGAAATTGGACCACAGTCCTCTGCCGTTGCTCTCGAATGTGCAGTTGGTGAACTCAGAGTCGCATTGGAACAGACGGGCGCCTCCGCCGGGGCGATTGCGGACGAAGTCGCAGTTAATCGAGTTGACTCGTCCGCCGGAGGCGAACAGCCCCTCAGAGCGAGCACCTATAATCGTAACACCGTCGAGCACACTGACCTCGTTGGTATCGCCGGCTTCGGCGTTGCCGACCAGGACGACCTGGATGCTGTTTTCTGCGAGCGACCAATGGTCGTACTCGTCTTCTCCGTCCAGGTCTCGTTCATCGTTGCCTTCGAGGTCACCGCTTAGTGCTGTCTTATAACTGCGGACATCGCGCAGGTTAGGATTGCGCAGGTTAGGATCGCGCAGCGTGATTCCCGCATAGCCACCTTCGAGCATGCAGCCGGTGGGAAGCTCGAAAACGGCCGATTGATCGCCCGGCACGATATTAAGGCCATGATCGGGCTTGTAAACGCCCCCGGCGACCTTGATCAGGCGGACTTCGTTAGGCTGTCTGGCAATGGCGAGGGCATCCTGCAGAGAGTTGAAGGCTTTGATCCAGCTCGAGCCGTCGCCGCCGTCCGGGGCGATGCTATCCACGTGAAGAACTGACACAGAAGGGTCGGCCTCGTCGTCCGATACACTGATTGCGACATTGGCAAGGGGAAAAATCGAACCGGGCGCAGAGAGGCAAACGACAGCCGAATCGTCGAACATGTCGTCATCCTCTGCAGCGGCGATTGAGACCGGCTGCGGCTGGTCGAAATTCGACGAGTCGAAGGTGAGCACCGCATCGGATGTAATTATGATATCGCCATCCAAAGGCAGACTGGGATTGGCCGATTGCAGAGATAGGTTTATCTCAAGAGTTGCCCCGGGATCGCGCGTGAGCTTTACGGTGAATTGGCCGCTCTGACCCTCGTCAATCCGAAGTCGGTTCGGCTCTACTATGACCCATTGCTCGTAAGCCCCCATATCGACGGTTCCCTCGGTAATGCGCGGGCCGCCCGCCATATCGGTTGCGGTATCGACGGCGGAATTGTCGCCCGCATTTATACATGGTGAGCCGGGCAAAAGCCGCAGGTCGTCGTCGAGCGTGCCGAACGAACCGTCCGGGCCGTCGGCATCTGCAAACAACGGGTCGGCATCGATATTCCCCGCCCCTGCAAAGCCGCCTTTGACATTGCAGTTATTAACCGTGAATCGCGAATCGCCCGCGGGGTAGAATGAACTCAGGGCCGTTTCGTCGTAGAGTATGCAATTGGTCAACCGAACCTCGGAAGGGATAGGTTCGCCGTAGCTGAGGGGGGGACATGAGACAGTGTGCGGGTAATTTCCGGCAAACGAGCAGCCGGTAATCGTAACATCGCTTGCGAAGTTATGAATTACGCCTTTATAGGAGCTCTCTGTTCTGCAACCGACAAACACACAATTATCAAATCTTGCTCCGCTCCCATACGAGTTCTCAACCGTGGCGCCGTCATCGTATCCATAGTTTGCGGCGAAATAGCAATTGGCGAAGGAATACTCGCTCTGGCCGCTGGAGATGTGCACTGCAGCGCCGCCTCCCCTTGCAAGATTCTCCAAAAAGATGCAATCGGTAAAGTCGACCCCCGGCCCCCATCCCCATACGGCCCCTCCAAAATAAGACGCATTTCTTGCAAATGTGCATCTTCTTACGGTAACATCACCGCGCTGGTCGATGCCGCCGCCGTTGCCTCGAAATGCGTTCCCCGCTGTAATAGTAAATCCTTCCAGAAGCGCACCGCTGACATCGCTCTCGACGGTGACTACATGTCCGCTGTTATCCTGGCGTGAAGCGTGTCTGATGAGGTCAAGCCCTTGCGGGTGAGGCAAATCGTTGCCCTCGAGGTCGCCGCTAAGGATTGTCTCGTACAGCTTGATATCCCTGGCGTTGGGGTCCGCCGCGCCGATACCTGCGTAGCCGCCCCTTAATTCGACGCCGCTCTTGAGTGCGAACGTCGCCGCGCGGTCGCCGGAGGCCTGTATGATGAACTGCCGGTCCCCTGCAACAACTCTCTGGTCGGGCTTATAAGTTCCTTGGGCGGCGCGTATTTTGTCTCCCGGTTGAGCCGCTTCAAGTGCGTTCTGGAGACACGCATAGGCCTTCTCCCAACCTGACCCGTCGCCCGGCAGGGTTGCATCGTCGTCAACGTAAATAACCCGCCCAGCGGCCGATTGGGCCAATATGGCACACAGGGCCAGGGGCAGGAGGTAACGAGTTTTTAAGCCAAACATCTGCATATTCTCACTTTCCTCCTCAATTGCAGATCTAAACCTGCAATTTTCGGGCCTAATCTGTATTATACAATAAACAAACGTCTTCTAACCCACAGATACGCAGGAATTCGGCCATATTGCCGTTTTTCTAAAAAATATTGACGAGCTGCTGAAAACCCCCTGAGAAAAGCGAAAAAGACGGTTCTACTTTTCCAGACTGGGCACTAATTCGTCGAGGTCGCTGAAGGGCAGGATGCGGTATTTGGAGGCTGCGAACGGGCCCTTTTCGATCTTGAGAAAGGCCGTGTGGCCGTCGAGGAAGGCGATATTGTAGTGCTGGTCTTTGCCGTGCCAGTCTATGCCTTGGGGAAAGAACGGGCTCCACTGGGTAACCCAGTTGGTGTCGCCGAAGAAGAGTAATCGCGATGGCTCTGAGACCTTATCCCGCGTCAGGCCGGTCAGGCGATTGCTTATCTCTTTATAGAGCGCAGCGTAGGGACCGGAAGGCACAGGAACCCATACGAGCAATGTGTTGAGTTGATAGCTGTTCCCGTACAACTCGTATGCCTTTTGTTGTGGCGGACGGCCGAGGATGCCGCCGGAATCGGCCGGGCAGCGGAAGATTTCGGTGGACTCTTCGGAATTGGGGTCCATATTAAGACATTCGCTGATGGGGCGATAGCTGCCATACTCGCCGCTGCTGCCCCGCCACCCGCCGAACTCAATATTGGCATTGATTCCTCCGTCATTGAGGCCGCGGTAAAATTTCTGATCATTGTCTTCGAAATACACCTGCCAACCGGTGTAAATCTGCCTTATATTGCTCCGGCAGAGCACCCGCCGGGAGAGAGTACGCACCTTAGCAAGCGTAGGCAGGAGAATGGCCATCAAGAGAGAAATAATCGCCATTACCACGAGCAGCTCGACCAGAGTGAAGCCTTTGGCCCGCTTGGTATTGTCTCCGGATGTGCTGTTTTTCTTTCTCATGGCTACTCTGTGCCAATCTTCTGCGCATCTTCCGCAGTGAGCATGAACAGCCTGCTCCTTGCTCGAACTGCAAGCCACCGGTCCTCCCAGATATCAGGTTTGTGCAAGGCCAGGCACCGCCGATACGCCTGTTGCGCTTCGGCTTTTCTATCGTTTTTGAAATAGTGTTCGGCGATGATGAATTCGAGAAAGGCCGGCTCATCCGCTTCAAGCGCCTTTCGGAAGGCGGCGAGTTTCTCTTCCAAAGGCGT
The DNA here is from genome assembly GCA_016933985.1 of Sedimentisphaerales bacterium. Taxonomy (GTDB): domain Bacteria; phylum Planctomycetota; class Phycisphaerae; order Sedimentisphaerales; family Anaerobacaceae; genus JAFGCD01. The sequence continues at coordinate 5,520 of JAFGTU010000376.1, forward strand.
CTGCTCGGTCATCTGTGCGGCCAGCAGACGGGCAGCCTTATCCTCTCTGAAAATGCCCTTGAACGTGGAAGCAGCGTACTGAACACTCTGAGAATCGTCACGATGCCAGGCGTCCAGGAGTCGGCCGAAGACCTCAAGCCTGACGATGTCCGTATAACTGCTAAGCTGTTCATGGAGCGAATCGATTGCTATGTTCTGCTCAATATTGCTCCGACGGAGCCTGCCGTAGAGTTGAATCACGACCGTGGCGTAGCCAAGCACAATTATCGCCAATAACGCCAGAACCGAGGCGGCATAGCGATGCTTATTAATCATCTTTCGCAGCAGATAGAGCGAGTTGTCGGCTTTGGCAAGAATAGGCAGGCCGTTGAGCCAGCGTTCGATATCGCCCTGCATCTCGGCCGCGGACTGATATCGCTGGTCCGGCTCCTTCGCCAGGGCCTTGAGCACGATTGCCTCGATATCCGAGTCTATGTCTCTATCCAGTTTCGATGGGCGAACCGGCTCATCTTCCTGAATACTGCGCAGAGTCTCAAGCATCGATGTTTTTACGTCGTATGGAAAGCTCCCGGTAAGAACTCGGTAGAAAACCACTCCTATGGAATAGACGTCGGTTCTCGTATCGATGTTTTCTCGCTTTCCGGTGGCCTGCTCCGGTGACATGTAGGCCGGGGTGCCCGTGACTTCTCCGGCGATGGAGACAGTACCGGAAGCGTCGGTTTCGAGAATATTCATCGCCAGGCCGAAATCCACTACGTGCGGTGAGCCGTCCTCGGTAACCATTATGTTGGACGGTTTGATATCGCGGTGGATGACTCCATTCTGATGGGCATGGCTCAGGGCCCTGCAAATCGTACACATCAAGTCGGCTACTCGACGTTCTGTGAGGTCGTTGCGTTTCACGTATTCGTCGAGGGGTACGCCTTCGATAAGCTCCATTGCGTAGTAATAGAGGCCCTGATAGATGCCGCTATCGTAAATTGCGGCAATGTTTGGGTGTTTGAGGCGGGCCGCAAGCTCTACCTCACGCTCGAAGCGTGCGAGCACCTTCTTCGAACTGAGCAGCTCGACGCGCGGCACCTTGAGGGCGACTTCACGGCGAGTACTCAACTGCCTGGCACGCCAGACCCGTCCCTGGCCCGCTTCGCCGAGCTCGCCGATAATCTCGTATCCTTCAATGGCAGGCGGAGGGGTCTTCGAAGAGCCCGGCCGGGCTGAGGTTGGCCCGCTGACAGTCGGCAAATCGTTGCCACGACTCGAATTGTCGCTATTGCTCTCGTTCATTTGTCTTCTTGCCTGTTTCTACATATAGCACGAGCCTGTGATAGCATTTCGGCCAGTTCCGGTGTCATCCACTTCTTGTCTATCAGCTTGTCCAGCGATTTTCCAAGTTCTCCGTAGGAATAACCGGTGATCTTTTTGTCATAGTAAAGCAGAGCACCGGCTATGGCGGCGTAGTATATTGTGGTGGCAATTGCCTTCTTCGCTTCGGAAGCAGAAGCACGGGTTAGCTTCTTGGCGCAGTCTTTGACAGCGAGCAGGATATCCATATCACACTGGCGATCCAAGAGCACATCCCTGAGGGATTTTCCACCCAGGGACGCCACGTCAAAGCCCATCCGACCCATCGTCAAAAGCAGAGAATCCGAGGGGAATGAGCCTTTTGGCAACTGAGCAGAGAATTGATCCCTCAATAATTCGGCTATTGTTTGATCATCGGAGCCATTGCCTACTATATCCTCATCCCCGAGGGCCAATGAGAATAGTTCGGCAAGCTGCTCGCGTTTTAGTCCGAACGTCGATTTTTCAGCCATAGTCCAATCGCAAAAAAAGTCTCGTACAGTCGGCAAATTAGGAAGAGAGCATTCGACCGAACCAAGCATTCGAAGGTTCGGTGATGCCGAACTCCCTTGTTATAGGTTAAATACGCAAGATATTCGTCTTACTGCGTTTTTTTTGTGAGAAATCGGACAAGTTCGCGCATTTCCTCGCTCATCTGATCGTCCGAAGCTACGGATTGTCGCAAATGTCGCCGCATAGCGGCTTGGAAACGCCTCTTGACAGCGACTATCATATTTGAAGCTTTGATTGGACTTTCGATGCCATATTTTTTGCAGATATCTGCCATGGACGGTGGCTCTGTGCATTCGATGATAGGCCGAAGAGTCCTGTCATGAAAAACACTCCAATGGTCGGTCATGTTCCGCTCGATGCATTCCTGTTCGACTTGAGCAAGCATCTGATCAAGCAACTCCGAAATCCACGCATAGTTGAAAGTCTCTTCGGAACTGAGTCCTCCGAAGACTTCCGGCATCGTGCTCGGCTCGACATTTTCGAGTTTGCGTAGCTTCTGCCGCGGTATGCGCTTCTGAGCGGACTGCTTTCGAAACTCGCTGGTGAGATAGCGGTCTAGGGCGGTTAGCAGTAACGTCCTGAAACGCCCTTTTGCCTGATCGGCGCTTTGGAGCAAACCTCGTCCGAGCACGATTTCCTGAAAGAAGCCCTGGGTAAGGTCCTTCGCACGATCGTTGTTGTAGCCTTTTTGACGGAGGTAGCAGTAAACAGGCTTCCAGTACAAATGCAGCAGCTCACCTACCAATGCCCTTTTGTGGGAGTCGTCTTTTGACTGTATCGCCTCTATAGCCGTCCAGCGCGTAGTCTGAAACGTTCGCCTCGTTCCCCCAATATTCGTGTGCTCATCGAATCCCACTGGAGCCACACCTCTGTTCTTGATACTGTTACCTGACGCAGATGCGTCCTACCAGTCCTGATATTTGGTTGTCACGAGATAAGCCGGCATTGCTCAGCCGTGTTGTAAGAGTATTTTAACGCGCTGCGCTTGGATTTACAAGATCGGCATTGGACAACGGACTGGATCCGAGCATATTTAATGTAGGTTCCAGCAGTTACACGGCGTAACGCTCACAACCACTCAGCCACAGGCAGCAAGTTGACAGCCTGACGCAACACTGGATCGACATTGGTGTACACTTCGTTTGTGAGCTGTGGGCTTGAATGCTCCAACAATCTCTGAGTAACTGCTGTCGATACTCCTCTTTGAGCCAGCAGGGAAGCGAACGTTTTTCGCAAATCGTGGAACTTCAGATCAGGTAAGCCTGCGGCCTTGCGCACCTTCTCCCATTTCTTGCGACTGAACTTATCTGGGAATAATCTGTCCTGTCCATCCGGAAGCGTGGCGACATAGTTGCATAGCTCTGTGGTAACCTGTTCAGGAATAGGCCGTTCTGGCATCGACCGCTTCGATTTGCGGTTATGAGTCGTGATTGCGTTTCGGCCAAAATGTATATCGCCTATGCGTATGGTCTCGATGTCACCACGCCGAAGCCCTGTCGTTACAGCAAGCAAAATCCTCAATCGCAAGGTCGGATATCTGGATGCCAGCATCATCAAATCTCTCACTTGTTTGGGCGAAAGTGAGACCACAGGCCTTTGGGGCACTTTGACCTTCTTGATCTGAAGGCCCGACGCGACAAAGCGATTCTTCGCTGCCCAACTCAAAAAGGCATGAAGGTTCGTTATGTCTTTGTTCAACGTGTTCTTCCCGATCTCTTCACCGCGTTTGAGAACGAACATATCCAAATTCTGCTGCGTGATTTCCCTCGATGAATTTGGTGCGACTATTCGTTTAAAGTGTCTTAGTGTCAGCAGTATTTCATAAATCGAGACATCCTCGAGACCCTCCACTTGTTTGCACTGCCGATATTCTTCAGTCATCTGGTTCCAGTCGAAGTCCACAACACTCGTGAACACGTCCGAATTGAGTTGCGTGTATTTGATGTTGCGGAAATGTTCGGCCAAGCTCTTGGTCGGAAACGCCTTGGCCTTTCGCTTGCCGTTTTCATACCACCCTGTCCACCAGCCTTTGATGCCTTTTCGTTTGTATACCCATGCTTTCTTCATAGTCTCCATTGTATCGGCGGTTTAGGCCAGCAAGCTCATCGGCGCGAGTCTGAAACGCAACGGATGGAGACAAAATAGAGACAAGAATGAAACGCCGGATTTTTTTCAGATGCAAGCCTTTGCTATTCAATGACTTATGAAGCCCATTTTCAAAGGCGCATAGTTCTTGTTGTACGATGCGCCCCCAACTCGGCTAAGGCTGATATTATGCTCCAGACGAAGGCTGTGCTACCATATGCTCACGCTCGGCCTTCTCCATCGCTTCACGCTCAAGGCGGGCCTCGCGCTGCTCGGGAGTCTCTATCACATCTAAGGCCGCCTTCAGATACCGAGCATTAAACCTGCCTGACGCAAGATCAACATACACCTGCCGTATCTGACGCTCCATCTCACTGAATGATTCTGCTCTCGCTTTCAGCAGGGCTTCGGCCTGACGGTACTGCTCGGGAGTTAACTTACCATCTATGAATAACCGCCGGAGCGCCTCAAGACGCCGTCTAGTCTCCTGTGAATTATCAACTAGCTTCTTGCCATCGACCGCCAAAAGGAACTTGCTGCCTATTTGGCCTTTGAGCTGAGGCTGCTGGTTGCCGCCCTGCCTGCGGGCAGTTCTTTCAGTTCTGTCCTTGACATAGCCCCACAGCTCATCAACCGTTACAACGCCGTCCTCATCCGAATCACTGTCGCCCTTCATACCCTCGATAACGTGCCAGGTGAATGCTGAATGGCCGTAGCCGGGTTCATCCTTCTCCTTAATGATTACGCTTAGCTGGTCGCCCTTGCTGGCTGTAATGGCAACTCGGCCATCTCCTTTGAATTGTGGGTATATCTTCTGTAGGTCAGCTAATGACTTCGACCCAGAAACCTCCGCAGTAGAAGCCGAATAGCAGGCGTCGATAACTGTGACAAGTCTTGTTGTTCTTATAGACGAGAGAAGCTCGCTGATCTCTGTTTCAGAAAAGGCGCTTGCCCGTAAGCTGTCAATCCTCGTGTTATACATTACCCAGTAAGACCGCCCAACGTCGTCGACGGCACCGTGACCCGAGAAGAACACCACCACAAGGTCCTCTTTGCCGGCCCTGCGGGCAAGAGAATCAAGGGCATCGACGACTTTGATACGGGTAACATCCTTATCCACCAGGAGCGTAACGTTCTTCGCCGGGAACATCCCTACCTGCGGGTCTACAAGTACCTTGTACAACTCGCGGGCATCATTATGGCCGGCCGGCAATGCCGGAACACGTTCATCCTCGTACTGGCCTGCGCCAATGACAAGGGCATAGCGATTCGGAGTCTTGAGTGAGTCAGGCAAATCCTTGACCGCTTCGGCAACGCCTATGACCTTGCTATCTGCATCCGATCCCCACACTATATGCAGACCGGACAGCCAGAGCAAGGCCAAGACGACCGTAATCAATATCCGGCTTCTCTGCTTCATTTCAAACCATCCACAAAACTCATACCACACGTATCGCCGCTTCCGAACAAAGGATGAGATAATACGAAGAACTATTCTCTAGCATCCCCGAGGACAACACGAAATCCTACGTTGCCAACCCGGTGAACAGGTGCGCTCCAGTAACGTTTCGACGATCGACAATCGTTTGCATAATCGTACCAAGCCCCTCCACGAAGAACGCGGTATATACCAGTCCGTGGCCCCTGTGGGTCGATAGGCTGACTCTTTGAATAGTAACCCTCATCGTACCAATCGCCGCACCATTCCCATACGTTGCCATACATATCGCACAGACCGAAGTCGTTGGGCTGCTTCTGACCTACAGAGTGAGGATATTTCTCGTCCTTGTCATATGTGTTGCCTCTAAACCATGCGTAGGCTACCGTGAATCTACTCAATCCTGGCGAGAATTGCTGTTGGACATCAAAAATCGCGGTTTATCGCAGGCAGCAAGGCTGGCCACCGGCGACGGGGCATTGGGCTTCTGGGCTTCTCATAGCCAAAGGAGCAAAGATCAACATCAAAAGTGAATCTGGTCGGACCCCTCTACACGCTGCGGTATATTCCGGACGCAA
>JAFGTU010000377.1 GCA_016933985.1 Sedimentisphaerales bacterium
GAATCGCCGCTCGGATCGGGATGAAAATACCCGCCCGATTGCCATATCGCATCGGCCTGCTTCTCAACGGTTTTCGGCTCGTAAACCTTCGAGAACTCCACGTCCATATCTTACCTTAATTACATCACGCCAAAAAAATTCCGGCGACAACGACTATCGCCGGAATTGAATGTTACTAAAACCATAATCGGATGTAAACGGCCCGATATGCAAAAAGGCGACTTTCGCCCGCCTTCTTGGATCGCCGGGGCGTTAATCGAGGTTCATCGTCATCAGGAACTCTGCATTGGTCTTGCATTTACCGAGCCTGTTCTTGAGCAGCTCGACCGCCTCGACCGGGTTCATCTCACTGAGTACCCGCCGCAGGCGATAAACAAGCTGGAGCTCCTTCGGATCCAGCAGCAACTCCTCTCTTCTCGTGCCGCTTCGGCTTATGTCTATCGCAGGCCAGGTCCTTCTATCAACCAGCCGCCTGTCAAGATGAAGCTCCATGTTCCCGGTAGCCTTGAATTCCTCGAAGATGACCTCATCCATTTTCGAGCCGGTATCGATCAACGCCGTGGCGAAAATGCTCAGCGAGCCGCCCTCTTCGACGTTTCTGGCCGCCCCGAAAAACTTCTTCGGCATCTGCATCGCACTAGCATCGACGCCGCCCGTCAGAATTCTTCCCGAATGTGGCATCTCGCTATTGTACGCGCGGGCGAGCCGGGTAATCGAGTCGAGCAGGATAACGACGTCCCGCCCGTACTCCACGCAGCGTTTTGCCTTCTCGATTACAACCTCTGCAACCTGGCAGTGTCGGGCCGCAGGCTCGTCGAAGGTGGAGCTTATCACCTCGACGTCGTCGGCGGTCTTGCGCTGCATTTCCGTAACCTCTTCAGGCCGCTCGTCGATGAGCAGCACTATCAGCTTGACGTCCGGGTGGTTCGTGCTCATCGCGTTGGCAATCTTCTGGAGCAGAATCGTCTTGCCCGTACGCGGCGGAGCGACGATCAGCCCACGCTGACCCTTGCCCACGGGCGTCACTAGGTCGATTATCCTCATCCCCAGTTCATCAGAGGTGGTTTCGAGAATGAAACGCTCTTCCGGGTGAAGCGGGGTAAGGTCGCTGAAGACTACCTTGTCCGCAAGGATGTCCGGGTTCTCATAGTTGATCGCCTCGACACGAAGAAGTGCAAAATACTTCTCCGAGTCCTTGGGCGGCCTGATCTGACCGGAGACCGTGTTGCCCGTTCTAAGACCGAAACGCCTGATCTGAGAAGGCGAAACGTAGATATCGTCAGACGACGAAAGGTAGTTGTAAGTCGGATTCCGCAGAAAACCGTAACCGTCGGGCAGGACTTCAAGAACGCCTTCGCCGTACATCAGTCCGTTTTGCCGAATTCGCTCTTTGAGAATCCTGAAGATCAGGTCCGTCTTTTTCAATGCCGTGTATTCTGTGATGCCTTCCTTCTTCGCAAGCTCGTGAAGCTCGGCCACGTTCAGTTTCTGAAGGTCGGTCAGGTACAGATTGCCCTTCTTGACGCGCTCATACTTGGCGTGGGTGGACTCCTCCTCAGTTTTCTCTTTTTTCTTGGCCGAATCCTTCGCAGCCCCGTCGGATGGGGTTTCGTCGGGCGAGATCTCTTCGGCCGGCGGTTCTTCGATAGTAGCCACCGACGTCGAAGCAGAATCTTTCGCCTGGCCCTGCTCGTCCTCTTCTTCATCGACTGGTAGATCTTGGGCGTCAGCCCTTTTCTTCTTGCTTTTTTTGTGTTTCTTAGCTCTTTTTGCGGCCGCTTTTGCCATTATTGCTCCTTTTTCTCTTGCGAAAACGTATTCGGCACCTTGGAAGAGACAGAATACTGCTCCGGCTATATTAAGTCTGCCTCAGCGGTTCAGCAGGACTGGAGTTTTGCGAGGAATAACACGATCTATACGTTAGAAGGTATCGTCTATATGCCAGAAGGTACTGCTGTGGTACGAGCAATCCCTCGTAAAACCCCACTTAACATCTATCCAAGATACTTGTGAAGATATTAGCGACTTGCCTGACCAACTCCGAGAAGTCAGAATTGTTGTATATGATATTATCGGCGAGGGCTACCTTATTGTCCAGAGAAATCTGAAAATTTTCTCGAATTCTTAGCTGATTTTCGTCGAAAAGGCCGGCTTTTTTCGCTCTTTCGGCCCTTAGCCGCTCGTCGCACTGGACAAAAATGAGCTTATCGCAGTGTTTCTGCCACCCAACCTCGGCCAAAAGGGGCATGTCCAGGACGATGGCACGTATGTCGTTTTGCCCGGTGTACCGCCGGATTATAGCCTCTGTTTGTTCCAAAACACGGGGGTGGATTATATTATTTAGCACCCCCAGCTTCTCGGCATCTGCAAAAACAACATCCGCCAGCTTCCGCCGGTCGATATTGCCCGACGAGCTGCAAATCCCCAGCCCAAAAAGGCCGACGATTTCCTCTCTGACGCCGTTCTCGTCAAGCAGGTCGCCGGCGAGCTTGTCGGCATCGACTACCCCGCAGCCCAGTTTGGCAAACTCCTTTGCCACGGTGCTCTTGCCCGACCCGATACCGCCTAAAATGCCTATTATAGGTTTTTTCCCGACAGTGCTCACAACTGGTAATTTAACCGCTTTACAGCGGCCAGTCAAGATTGCGCTTCTTGAGCATGTTGTCCTGAAAATCCGGATGCGGACCGGCCACAGCACGCCATAATCATGCCGTTGGCATGAAATGCGATGAATTCGCCGCTCTTAGGGAACCTCAAGTTTGTGTCCGACCGTCTTGAGGCTTTTGAGCAGGTAATTCCTTACCACCACCTCCCAGCTCATGTTCTCGGCAAGCTGGTGGCCGTTCTCGATCATCTCCGCAATCTCGGATTCGTTGGCGGGCAGGCGGGAGCAGATCTGCATCGCAACCTTTTCGCTCACGCTTGCCTCTATTCGATCTCGGACGCGCCCGTCGATTTGCAGCATATCTTCTATGTCGGCGTAATCCTGCGTTCGCAGGTTGGTGTAGTCGGCCACGATAACGTTCTTGACCTCACGTTCGCCCGTAACGTCCCGCAGAAAGCCGGCGCACCCGCAGACGTTGCTGATTACGCAGATGCCGCCGAACGTCAGCGGCTCGAGCTGAGCAATCCCGAACGGCTCGTAAATGCTCTGCCCGAACTCAACATCGCTGCCCTTGCGGATATCCATGAACTCCATATCGTGGGGCATTCTCATCCCGCAGAGCTTTCGGCTGAACCCGAACTGGTTGATGAAGATAATCTTTATGTTGCGGGTCCGGGCGTTGAACTCCTGTATTTGCGTATAGAATTTGGCCTCCCCGCCGGAGAGGTCCGGCCAGTTCTCGCGGTGCGCCACGGGCCAGTTATAGCCTGATTCCATCTCGTATATGTCCTGCGAACGCCGTGCGGAGACCTCCGTCGAAAGCAGCAGCAGAACCCCCGTCTTCCCCTGCGTTCTGAACTCCTGCTCAATCGTGTACAGCACCCGCAGGTCGCGCCAGAGTCCCTTGCTCTTGACCAGCCGGGTTACGTGAGTGAAGATGTAGTCCGGCTTGTAGCCAAGAAGGTTCTGGCAGTACGATTGCAGCTTTGCCTTGGACGCCGCTTTATCGGCAACGCTGATTTGATACGCCGGTATGCCGTTATAGACGATCTCTATCTCGGCGCCCTCGAATTCCGGCGAAAGGAACTTCATCTCTTCAGCAACATAATCGCCCACGGCGTAAATCTGGTCGCAGTGTTTCGATGCATCCACGAGGCTGTGCTTAAAGTAGTCGTTCTGGTCGCCGAACAAGTCGTTGACATAGAGCCCGTCGCTGTGGGCCTGCTTCATAACGTTGTAAAACATCGTGTCGTGCCCGGGATGATCTTCCACGATGCGTCGCATTGTCGCCGCCTCGTGGGCATAGAAAACGGTTTTGACGCGGCAGGTCGGCTCGAGAATAGCCGCCAGGGCAGTCGGCATTCCCATGAACTCGTGCGAGACAACCGTTGTAAAATCGCCCATCGCATCAATGGCCTTCAGCGCCGCAATAGCCGGCAGAGCAAGCCTGATATACTGCTCGAAGTCCCACAGGTTCTCGTACAAATGGCTTTGCAGGCCGAATTCGTTGTAAAGCTGTCGCTTGAACTCGTTCAGTGGCTCTCGGTGCATGTGTCTTACATCGAAGAGAAGCACCTCCGGCGAGCTCTTTACGCCGGTCTGCTCGTTGACGAACATTCGCCGCCCGTAAACGACCCCGACATTGTAAAGCTCCTCGATACTGCGGAAGGCCGATGCGTACTGCGGGTTTATAAGGCCGTCAACGGATGAATACAGCACTTCCCCGCCTTCCCCGAGCCTCTCCAGAACAGAGCCCTCAGTTGTGAACAGCGGACCGACAAGTATCGAACGCCCGACGGCCTCGATATAGGACGGACAAGTGAAGAAACCGTCGAGAACCGCCCCAATCCCGCCGACTTTCCCGACAGCTTCATGGGTGACGTGGACTACTGTAGTTGCCTCGGACATAATAAGTCTCTTTCCAGATTCACAGTTTCAAGTCTTCCGAATTTGTTGCTCCTGTCTCTAAATAAAGTATAGAGAACAGCCCAAACGGAGCAAAATCGCCGGTTCAGCTTGATGGGGAAATTCCTGTGGACCTAAAAGATGGGAAACGCGGTGCGATTAGATGCGATTGTTTTCGGACGATTGGCCTCGTGCAGCCAAATCCTGGCGCAGATTAGCCTATTTTGCTCCGCAGCGTTCTAATCAGACCCGCAAGGACCTGCGGCGCGAGGTCGGCCAGCTCGGGCTCTGGTATGTCGGTGAGCGCGATTCTGTCGATAATGGCAACGGCCTGGCGGCCATGAGAAGCTATCGCCGCCGCAGTGGTCTCGGCATCGCCAAGCTCTCCGTCCGCCATTTGACGCAAATACAGGATGATGTTCTTGGTCAGCTCCTTCTCGTTCATCTCAGAGGCTGGGCCGCCGAAGTCGGTGGCTCCTTCCGGGACCTCTCTTTCCTTCAATATGTCTTGCGTAAGCTCGTAAGTCTCCGCCATCAGACGCTTCCTTTTTTGTTCTTCGGTCTCGTCTATCGGGGCCAGTCTTAGCTCATCGCTAATGTTCAGATTCGGAACGTAGAGCTTGTGATGGCAGGATGGGCACTTGCCCCATTTTCCCCCCGCACTGTCGTCTGCCTTTATCTCCTTGCCACAATGGTCGCAATGAAATCTTATCGCCATTTCAGCACCTCTGATGAGAACTATTGTCTATGAACCTTTGTACTCGGCGGCGACTTCCGTGGTTATCCCGCCGCGCGGCGTGAATCGAGAAGTCACCTTCATCCATCGCGGCCTGCACACGCCGCTCAAATCATCCAAGATTTCGTTTGTCAGGGCCTCATAGAAAATGCCCTTGTTTCGGTAGCTTTGCATATAGAATTTCAGGCTCTTAAGCTCGATGCACGATTTGTCCGGCGTGTATTCGATCAGTATCTCCCCGAAGTCAGGCTGCCCAGTCTTCGGGCAGACGCTCGTGAACTCCGGACAACGAATTGTGATGCAATAGTCACGCTCAGGACGCGGATTATCGAACAATTCTATTTCCGGCGTTTCGCCCATAATCTAAACCACTCTAACGAACTCTACCCGCATAGTATAGCCCAAATCCCCGCGTCAAACAAGCAAAAATGACAGCAAAAAGGCGGTCGCCGCTTCAGTCAAAATCACCCCTTGGCGTTTTCCTATGTTTCTTTGACATTGCGCCCGGCGGACTATAAGATGCTTGGGTTGCTGAAATCATTGGATTGTCTGCTTGTGCAGGCAATACCGGCATTTGAGACGATATGAATAAGCTCTCAAGCGGCTGTTATCAACAGACAGACATCCGGGTTCGCTCAGCCGGCGGAATAACAAGAGCGCGATGTTGACCGGGTATTCTTCAATTCTTCTGAAAGGAATGGATGCTATGACCAAGAGATTGATTACAGTATGTTGTCTCGCTGCAATTGCGCTTCCGGCGTGCTCCGGTTGTGCGACGGGCGGGCGGGCCAAGCCGACGGCCGAGCGGGCTAAACCGACGCCCGAGGAGTTAAAGCTGCCCAAGTTCGTTCTCCGGGTCAACTGCGCCGCTTTAGACCCTTACACCGATCAGGCGGGCAACGTTTGGCTCGCCGACCAGCTTACCGAGGCCGAAAAAACCTGGGGCGCTGTTGGCGGCATGACGGTTGACCGCGGCGAACTGAGCATTGCGGGGACCGATGCCCCAAAGGTTTACCAAACCGAGCGCTACAGTATGGATGCGTACAAGTTTGCCGTTCCCAACGGCACATATACAGTGCGTCTGCACTTCGCCGAGACTTATGACGGGATAACCGGTGATGGCCAAAGGATATTTTCGGCCGCTATCAACGACCAGCCCATCCTCAAGGATTTCGACCCCTACAAAGAAGCAGGCGGTTTCCAAAAGCCCGTAGTCAAGACAATAAGAGGCGTCGCCGTCACAAACGGGGAACTACTCATTGCCTTCACCGCGAACATCCAGAACCCCGAAATTAACGGCATCGAAATACTCGCCGAATAACCGGGCCGAACGGGCACGGTAGGGCGACGCCACGGATTGGCGCAGGATTGCATCTTACAGGAGTTAACGCGTGGCGGACAAAAAGGCGGTAACTCTGCTGAGCGGCGGGCTGGATTCGGCTACGACTCTTGCTATCGCCCGCGATCAGGGATTTCGCTGCTATGCCCTAACCTTCAGGTACGGGCAGCGGCACGAGCGTGAGGTCGCCGCTGCGCAAAAAGTCGCCAAATCACTCGGCGCCGTCGAGCATCGTATAATCGCTATTGACTTGGCGGCCTTCGGCGGCTCGGCCCTCACCGATCCGGCGATTCAAGTCCCCAAGGATAGGGTGGATCTGGATGGCAGGGGGGCGAGTCCGCCAACCTACGTCCCCGCCCGCAACACCATATTCCTCAGCTACGCCCTCGCCTGGGCTGAGGTCCTCGGCGCATTCGATATCTTTATCGGCGTAAATTCCACCGATTACAGCGGCTATCCCGACTGCCGCATCGAGTTCATCGCATCCTTCGAGAAGACCGCCAACCTCGCCACGGCAGCCGCCGTCCAGGGCGCCGGCAAATACCGAATTCATACGCCGATTATCGAAATGACAAAGGGACAGATTATTCAAGCGGGCACGAAGCTCGGCGTCGATTACGCCCTGACTCACAGTTGCTACGACCCCGACGAGCAAGGCAGAAGCTGCCGCCGATGCGACTCCTGCAGGCTGAGATTAAAAGGCTTCGCCGAAGCAGGACTCCAGGACCCGATAGAATATCGAATCACGAATACCGAATAAGGAATGTCGAATTGAGAGTGAATGAGGTTTTCTATTCCCTTCAGGGCGAGGGTATCCTTGCCGGCGTGCCCAGCGTTTTTATTCGCCTGGCCGGCTGCCCTCTGCGATGCCGCTGGTGCGACACCAAGTACGCCTGGGATGCTGCGGCAGGTGAAGAATGCCGCATCGCCGACATAGTCGAGAAGGTAACGCACTGGCGCTTCAGGCACATCGTGATTACCGGCGGCGAGCCGATGATACAAAAGGACTTGCCGGACTTGCTCCGCGGATTAAAAGCCGCCGACAGGCACATAACAATAGAGACCGCGGGCATAGCGTATATCCCCGATATGCCGTGCGACCTGATGAGCATCAGCCCGAAACTGAGCAATTCAACGCCCGCCGACGCAAAGCTCGCAGCGATACACGGGGATTCAAGGCTCGATATCGCGGTCCTCGGCGTGCTGATCGATAATTACGATTATCAGCTCAAGTTCGTCGTCGATTCCGTTAACGACCTGCCCGAAATCCAGGATACGCTGGACAAGCTCGGCAATGTTGATTTGCAGAGGGTGATGCTGATGCCCCAGGCGGCCACTAAAGATGAGCTTTCAGTCAAGGCCCCAATGGTCGCAGAGATGTGCAAAATGGTCGGCTTCGCATTTTCTCAACGGCTCCAAATCCTGCTCTGGGATAATCAGAAGGGCAGGTAATAGCGTGACAGGCCGCGTTTCCGTGCCGATACGGCTTTTAGGCCGGTAGTATCCAGCGGGCGACAAGAAGCAGTATAACACCGATAATACTTGCAACCGTGGCTTTGCCGAGCGTGTCCGGCCAGGAAATTACACCAAAGACCAATGCGGGCAATTCCAGGAGTACGCACAGAGCGAGGCAGACTGAGAATATGACATCGCCTTCGCCGCCGCCCGTGGCAGCGAAGCTTATTAAGAAGACGATGGTCGGCAGGATGATCCCGGCCAGCATCAGACAGAAGGCGGTCTTGCCCAGGTTGCGTTTGGCAGTTTGTTCGGTTGTTGTCGGTGCTGACGCTTCTTCGGCGGCTGGGGCAGTCCGGCTCATTGCACCGAGCAGGTCTTGATATTCGGTCTCGGTGATTTTGCCTTCGCTGCGAAGCTGCAAAAGCTCCTGCTCGGATGATATGTTTGCAGCACTTTCCATGTGATTGCCTCCGGATTGTCAGTTGTTTATTTTCGTCTTTCGAGCATATTTGCCAGCCAACTGCCCCGGATTCGGCTCAATTTCACCGGAGCGACAATCATTCCGAGTATGGCGAGCACCCACACGTAGGGCAGCCTGAGCGCAAGGCCTATTGGCAGCCCCATAGCGCATAGTGCCAGTCCGCCGGTGAGCAGACGGACTCTGAACGCCTCGAATTGCGGCTCGGCGGCGGCGGTCGGCTTGGGCTGACCTGGGGCCGGCTTGTTCACGGCTTCGAGTAGCTCGCGGTATTCGGTCTCGTTTATCTTGCCCTCACTTCGAAGCTGCTCAAGCTCCTGGCGGGATGTGGTATTCGATGTGTTTTCCATCTTCTAATCTCCTGAGAGGCTCTCCAGCTTGCGTTTTGCCTCGGCAACGGTGATTTCGTCGGTCCGTAGCAGTTCGAGCACGGCCTTTTTCTGGGCATCCATTTTCAGTAACGCTTCATAGGCGGCGATGAGCCTGTCCAGCCTGGAGCGTATGGCGGCGTATCCCATCGTGCTGTTTTGCTCAAGGGTCTTGATGCTGAAACCGGCGATGAGGTATTGCTCCAAGAATTTCTGGTCTTCCGGCGAGAGCCTGTCGAAGGCGGTTCGGCTGAAATTGCCCTCGACCTTCACCCCGCAGACGGTACAGGCCATCGCGGCGGTTTGCATGGCTAAGCCGCAGACCGGACAGGATGTGGACAATAGTCTTATGCTCATATCTGCCAATATTAGCTTACAGGTGAGTGAAGTCAAGAATAATTTGGAAACTATTTGAGAAATCATAATTTTATTGGGGTGGCGGTTCATTGAGCCGGCAGGTCCAATTTGGGTTCGCGTCGCGTATTGAACATCGGGGCAGGATTGCGTTTGTTCCGGCTTCGCGGCGATGAATTGGGTTTGATTGGGTTTGTTTTTTCGGGCGGTCGGGAGCGGGATATATGCGTAAATGCTTGTGGTAAAAGGAGTTGCGGCGGTCTTGGGCATTTGGAAATTGGGTTTGTTTTGCGCAGAAAGGGGCGATTTGTCGAGCGTGTAGGTATTTGGCCGGGGAGGTGATTCCAGGGATGTGGCGGTAGGGCACGGGTTGGAGACCTATGATACGCGCGGGCGAGACGCCCGCGACACGGTAGTGCGACCGCGGGCAAGCCCCAGGGGCCCCCGGCGGGGATAGCCGGGGATTTTGAGCGGCGAGCCGGGCTGTTAAAGGCTGGTTTTGGGGCGGGACTACTATCATTCGATCCTCCAGGATGAATCTTCTATTTAGTTTGATGTGTATTATATCTGGTATCGAGTTTGGTGTCAAGCGAATATTCCGGGAAGTGTTGAGATTTTTGGGCAGGGCGGGCATTTTTCCGGGGGCTGTAAGATGGTGAAATTGAGAGTTGACAATCAGTAATGGGCCGTCAATAATGTGGATTGAAGATTCGCCTATGGCGGAATCCTTTTAATTTGGCCCAGGTGGCGGAATTTGGCAGACGCGCCAGCTTGAGGGGCTGGTTCCCGTAAGGGAGTGCTGGTTCGAATCCAGTCCTGGGCACTTTTGATTGATTATTTTCTATTGACTATTGATTATTGGATTCGCCGTTGGCGGATTTGGGGTATTGCGGGGTAAAGGGCCGCGGCAGATGGCGAATTGCGAGGTTGTTGAATTCCCTCCGGGCGGGCCTGAAGGCTAAATGGGAGGCATCTGTGGGGCAGACGGTTGGTTATATGTTGACATGGACGACGTACGGTAGTTGGCTGCAAGGAGACGAACGTGGCTATGTGAAAGTATGCACCAATCATGTTCATCTGGTGCTGCGATATTCGCCCGAGCCTATTGGGGGCACGGTCAGCAGGTTCAAGAATGTCGCCTCCGCCGCCCTGAGAAGGCATGGGCGGGCCGGGCGAGTCTGGACGCGTGGATTTGACAAGAGGTATTGTTTTGACCAGGGCGATCTAAGCCGCCGAATCCAGTACGTCAACAATCACAATCGTTAAACCGTTATATTTAGCGCCGAGGCCCGCTTCGGGGGCATTTTTCTTTCCATTCTCTCATCGGATTTTTTTCTTGCGCCGGCGGGGCGGCATTGTTAATATTGGCCTCAGTCAAGACTATCGTGCATTGTGAGTGTTTGGAGAAACCTATTATGGATACGCAGGAATTCCAGGAAACGCCGGGTGAAGCGCAAGAGTTTTTCGCATCGCAAGCCCCGCTTGAATCGCAGGGGCAGCTCGAATCCGAGGCGCTGCTCAGCCCGAAAAAGTCGCCGGCTGGCCGGATTCTCTCGATAGACGCCCTCCGCGGCTTCACTATGTTCTGGATTGTCGGAGGCTGGTACATCTTCGACGGCCTGCACAAGGCCCTTAATAACGACACAACTGCCTGGATTAGCAACCAGCTCAAGCACGTCGAGTGGGAGGGATTCGTCTTCGAGGACCTCATTATGCCGATGTTCCTGTTCATTGTCGGCGTGGTAATGCCAATCTCCTTTCAAAAGCGTCTCGACCGCGGCGACAGCAAGGCGAAGCTCTACCGCCACGTAATCATCCGCTCGGTCATACTTTTCGTTCTCGGCATGGTCGCCCAGGGCAACCTGCTCAAGCTCGACCCGGCCGAGCTCAGAATCTACTGCAACACGCTCCAGGCCATCGCCGCAGGTTATCTTATTTCCGCGATGATTATCCTGAATATGCCCGTTCGCTGGCAGGTGGTAACCACGGTGTTGCTGCTGCTTGTGTTCTGGGCATTGATGATGCTTGTTCCGTTTCCGGGGCGCGGCGCAGACCGCCTCGACCAAAATGCAAACCTCGCGGCCTTCATTGATCGGGTTATCCTTCGCCAATTCGACGACGGCCTCAACTACACCTGGATCCTCAGCAGCATGACCTTCGCCGCCACAGTAATGCTCGGCGTCATGGCGGGGCACCTGCTCGGCTCGGACAAGAACCGAGGCGCGAAATTCGTGCTTCTGCTCTTTGCAGGCGTCGGCTGCCTGGCCCTCGGCTCGCTGTGGGGCGGATGGTTCTTCAAGATCGGCAATTTCTGCCCCAGCCTCTTCCCAATCATCAAGCGTCTATGGACGAGCTCCTTCGTCCTGTTCGCAGGGGGTCTTAGCTTCCTGCTGCTGGCTTTGTTCTATCTCGTGATAGACGTCTTCAGACTCAGAAAATGGGCATATCCGCTCATTGTCATCGGGGCGAACTCGATCTTCATATACATGGCCGTCCACGTATTCAGCTTCAACGCAATCAGCGACCCGTTCGTCACCGGCCTGGACCGATTCGTCGGTCCGTGGGCGGACTTTATGCACGCCCTCGCAGCCTTCGCAGTGGCCTGGCTGGTCCTGTGGTACATGTATCGCAACAAGACGTTTATAAAGATATAAATGCGCCTGACAGCATACAAATATATCCTCGTTTCGATTCTGTTCGGATTCTCGGGCGGTCCTGGTTTGGGTAACGTGCCTGAATCTGCCTTCGATAACGATCCGTGGCCTATGGCCAAGGAGGGGCCGGTGAAGGTTTTTATCCTGGCCGGCCAATCGAATATGCAGGGACACGCATCCTTGCGTACCCTCGAATACCTGATTTACAACGAAGAAACGGCCCCTGAATACCAGCAGTGGAAGGACCGATGGGGCGACTGGTATGAACGAAACGACGTCTGGATATGGACGACCGACGGCGAGCGATACGGCAACCTCAAGCCCGGCTTCGGCCAGAGCGATAAGAAGATCGGCCCGGAGCTGTGCTTCGGCTGGGTAATCGGCGAGGCGCTCGGTAAGCAGGTCCTGCTGATTAAGACCTGCTGGGGAGGCAGAAGCGTTAAACGCGATTTCCTGCCCCCAAACGCCGATTTGCCACCGGATGAGGAGTTGCAGAAGGAATTGGAGAACGCCAGAAAACGCAACCCGAACGCCACGATGGAGGAAATCAAGGGGCAATACGGCCTGGCATACAGGGACACTGTCAGGCACGTCAACGAAGTGCTCGCCAATCTCAAGAAGTATTTCCCAAAGTACGACGAGAAGCGAGGCTATGAGCTGGCGGGCTTCGTCTTTTTCCAGGGCTGGAACGATATGGTCGATGGCGCCCAGCGCGCCGAGAAATACGTCAACTACACAAAGCGCCTGGCCCAACTCATAAAGGACATTCGCAAGGACCTCAACGCCCCCAACCTACCCGTTGTCATCGGCGAATTAGGAGCCGCAGAACGCGGCGAATTCCAGGCCGCACAACAGGCAGCGACCGCGTTACCCGAATTTCAGGGCAACGTAAAATTCGTCAAGACGCGAGAATTCTGGGAGCCCGAAGTCGAAAAAATGGTCAACGATGGTCTCTGGCAGGGACCCGACTGGGTTAAATTCTACAATGTCGGCTCAGAAAAAGGATACCACTACCTCGGCAGCGCAAGAATCTACTACCAAATGGGCAAGGCATTCGGCGAAGCAATGAAAGAACTCCTCCAGGAATAACTCGACAGACGCCTTCTACTATGCAGAAAGATGAATAATATGTGCTCTCGAATTCTTAGAAGAGAATTCATCAAGACCGCGGTTACAGGCGGCGTCGGCTTGACCGTCCTGCCCGATATAGTCAAAACTCAGGCTGCCGGCGAAACAAAGACCCGCTACATCGCCGCCTATGACACCGAGTCTGCGTCTTGCCTGGCGGCCTGTAGCAAAATCGTCGAGGTGCACAAGCGATTCGAGATGCCCGCCACGTTCTTCATACTCGGCAAGACGCTCGAGGCTAATCCCGGCGAGTATCGCAAGCTCCTCGACGACCCGCTCTTTGAAATCGCCTCGCACACGTATTCGCATCAAATGTTGCGAGACAACGTTTTCTGCGGGCAGGCCGTCTCGATGGATCAGCGCCGTGATGAAATCTTCAAAGGCAAAGAGGCCGTCGAGCGCATCTTCGAGCGGCCCTGTATGGGCCTGCGACCGGGCTGCGGATTCGACAACGCTTTTGTAGGCGAGCCGAAGGTCCTGGAGCTGATTAAGGAAGCCGGCTTCCAGTACGTCAGCAGTCTTCTCTGGGGGCCCGACTATTCGCTCCCGGCCCTGCTCCGCGCGCCGTTCAACTACGAGGCCGACGGCTTCCCCCAAATCTGGGAGCTGCCGGGTCACGGCTGGCACGAAAACCTCTTAAAAGACCACAACCGCTGGGGCCCCAGAAGACTAACCCTCTGGCCTCCGCCTTTTCCCGAAGCAATACCGCGCGGTTTTTGCAGGACGCCGGCGGACGAATTCGAAGTGAACAAGGTCTTTCTCGATAAGGCCATTGAGACCGGCAAACCCTTCGTCTCCCTGATCTGGCATCCCTGGTCGCTGGCCAAGTTCGACCCGGATATGAAGATGCTCGATTTGACATTCACGCACGTCCGCCGCCTCAAAATGATGCCCTCCACCTACGCCCAATTGCACAAAGATGCTGCAATCCTTGCATAATCGCCTTTGAATTTCTGCTGATTCCCGAACTGGCCCTTGTGTGCCCCTGAAAACCTGGTCTAATATGCCGTTTTGTTGTATTCCGAACGGTTTTCAAGCGTCTTTCGCTGGAGTCGCCTCAGATCCGTGACGATTTAAGCTGCATCGAGTGCTTTGACCGGGGCCGATTCTATGAAAGGCGGTGCTTGTGGCTTTGAGACAATCGCGGCTGTTAGAGGCCGATAAAGAACGAGAAGATTCGATTGGCTGTTCCCGTTCAGGGCGTCTGGGTTGGCTGAAAGCCCTTATGCCCAGAATCGAAGTCCTGATTCTGCTTGTCGGATTGTTGTGCACGGTTTTCGGGAAGCTGATGGTCGTGCGGTCCTACAAGCCCGAAAGCGTGGCAGCGGAGACGGCTGCGGTGACGTTTCCCGACCTGCTGTTCTTTGCTATAGTTGCCCTGCTTATAAGATGCCTGTACATAATCAAGCCGTCGGTTCTCTGCGCGCGGTGCGCGCTGTTGATCGCGGCCATTGTGGCCGCCTGGTCGGTATTGAACACCGGCTGGCTCATAAACAGCGGGGTTCAGTTGCAGCCGGGAATCCTCGTATTGTTCGCGCGGGACTTTCGAAACATGTTGCCCCTCGTAACGGCTCACGTATTACAGGACCTCGTGCAGTTCGTACTCCTTGTGTTGGGAGGCATCGCAGTCTTCGCGTTTTTCCTATGGCGTTTCTTAAGGCCCGGCAGAGTTGTTCCCAGCCGCAATCACCACGAGCGGTGGGCTCTCGGCTTGGCGCTGGTAATCACGGCCGGCCTGCTGGCCAGGCCCTCTGCTCAACCGGACGCAGATTCAAGCTTCGCCGCAGAGGTCCTCAATTTCAGCAGCCACTCGTACGCTTTGCTGTCCACGGTGGCCGGTCAATCCCACAACAAATACCCCGTAGAGCACAGCCCAAACATATACCTTTCGGGCCGTCGTCAAATCGGCGCTCCCAAGTGTCCGACAAAAGACCTGCCGAACGTCGTCATAGTGCTGTTGGAGAGCGTATCCCATTCGGTGACTTCCCTCTCCCCGACGGCCAAGCAGACTACGCCTTTTCTGGCTCGTCTGGCTTCTGAAGGCGTGGAGTTCCGCACAACGCGCGTGCCGATGCCCTATACAAGCAAGGCGTTCTGGTCAACGCTGACCGCGGTGACGCCGACAAGCGATGTCCACGACGTCGAAGCCGTCCCTGCCGACGAGCCTTACGAAGGCCTGCCCTCAATCCTCGCAAGGGTCGGCTACCGCTCGGCTTTTTTTGAAATGTCAAAAGGCAACTTTGAGTGTGCGCCCGGTTTTTTCAATAATCTCGCATTCGACTGGGCATGGTTCAGGGAGAATCTCCAGGACCCATCGGCGCACATAGGATACCTGGGCGGCGATGACTGCCGGATGATTGAGCCGGCCATCGAATGGGCCGGAAAAAATGGCCGACCCTTTCTCCTCATGATGATTACGTCAATCTCCCATGACCCCTTCGAGGTCCCCCAATGGTTTGAGAAGCCAGAGGAAGAAGAATACGACAGATATCTCCAGACGATTCGCTATACGGATCATTTTCTTGAGCAGCTTTACTCGGCGCTGCACTCCAACGGCCTCGATGGCAACACGCTTCTTTGCATCATTGGCGACCACGGCACCAGTTTCGTTACCGAGCGGGCGAAAGGTCGGTGGGCTCCGCGAGAGGAGGTTATCCGCGTGCCCTGGGTGATGCACTGGCCGGGGCATTTAGGCCCTGGAAAGGTCGTCGAGTGGCCTTGTTCGCAGCTCGACGTGACGCCGACCATTCTCAGACTTATAGGGTTTGATATTAGCAGTGCCGGCTTTGACGGAAGGGACGCCCTCGCGGAGCCGCATTCGCAGCGCCGGCTTTACTTTTCGTCCTTGGTTCCCGGCAGCCCCGCCGGGTTTGTCGAAAACGGCAGAAAAGTCGTCTTCTGGCCCTACATCAATAAGGCGTTTGAATACGATTTAACGACCGACCCCCAGGAAAACGACCCTCAGACGATTTCCGCCGACCAGATAGATCAAATCAGGGCACAAATCAATCGGTGGGAATCACAGTCGCAGATTGCCGTAGATGCCAAGAAGCATACCAAGCGATTCTTGTATTCTCACTGGCAGATCTTCAGCGCCGGCCGCCTGGCCTGGGCATATTACGTACCGTGAGTCGCGTCGGAAGAGCGGTAGGCAAGCATATATGTTGAGTTGTCGAGAGTCAAATCCAGATAAGGTTGCTGATGCGGTCGCAAGGCTTGTGATTCTGGTCGGTCTCTTCATCTGGATGTTCCGGCCTGAGCTGAGCGTGATAGCCTCAAGCGCCGCGCACGCCAGCGATTGGGTGCATACGTTGATAATCCCCGTCATGATAGCACTTTTGGTCTATCTGCGGCGTGCCGCCCTGGTCGATAAGCTGTCCGGCGGCTCGCTATGGGGCATTCTGCTCTTGACCGTGGGATTGGCCCTGTACGCCGCGGCCACCTGGCCCTTCAACTACGGATACATACGCGATGTTGCGATGATACCAGTTCTGGCCGGCATTGTGCTTGTCGTTTCCGGGTGGGGAGCGCTGAGGCTCTGTTTCCCGATGCTGCTGCTCGCAATGCTGGCGATTCCTATCGGCCCCAGGATTTACGCCCGCTTGATCATTCGGCCTGAGACGTACACTATACAAGCTGTCGCCACCGTTCTGGGGGCATTGCCGGGAGTCGATGCGGTGGTAAGAGGCGTTGATGTGTTCTTTGAGTCTGATTTCGGTTCCGGAGTGGTCGCGCTGGCCGAATCCAACCGGGGTGTCAGATTGCTGCCGGCCTTAGCTGCGCTGGGCGTGTTCGTCACGTTCTCAAGAATTAGGTCTCTCGGACGGCTCGTTTTTGTTGCGTGTACGGCGATACCAATTATCTTATTCTGTAATTTCTTCCGGCTCTTCTGCTGGGCGGTGCTCGATGTCTATGTGGTAGATAGCCCGACCAGCCCGCTGCCGCGAAACGCATCGACCATACTGTCCTTGCTGCTCGCATATCTTTTGTTCGCGTGCGTCAGTGCGGCAAGACTGAACCTTTTTGCCGATGCAGGGCAAGACGCTCCGGGCGGGGAGGCTGCCGATGAGTAGGAGCGCGAACGGCTTGCGTCTGTTGAGATCTTTATTTTCCGCGGCGTTCCTGTTATCCGCCGCTGTGCTCGCCATCGCCGCGGTTGGCCTGCGTCCTGGCGTCAGAGCGTTGGCGGAGCGCTACGCCAAAGAGCCGATCGCCGTTCGCAAGCCATTGAGCGAATTCGATACATCGCGTCTGCCTTCCTTCGCGGAGGGCTGGACCCGCGAAGATATACCTCCCGAGGAGATTGAAACCGATGAATTTGCCATCATTCGCCTTACCCGCCGGAACATTGCGCAAGGCCCTAAAGAAGTAGTGCTCTTCGTAACATATTACAGCGACCCGAAAAGCAAGGTCCCCCATACCCCTGATGTGTGTTATCGTCAGGGTGGGGCGATTCTAAAGGAAATGAAGAATATCACAATTGATGTGCCAGGCCTTGCCCGGGGCCGAGAAGTGAAGGCCCGCCTATTACTGTTCGAGCAGCAAACATACAATCAGGCCGTAATCTTCTGCTTCTTTGCGGATGGCCGGTTCAGGCACAGCCGGGAGCAGGTCAGGTGGCTTATAGGCATGCCCGGTAATCGGCACGTCTATTTCAGCAAGATTGAAACGGCTGCGAATTACCCTAAGGATGCGAGCCCTGATTCCGCCGTCGAACTTTGCAAAACCCTCTTTCGCGAAGCTGTGCCGCTATTGATATCCGAACACTTCCCCACCATTGAGCAGCTCAAACGGTAGCGGACGGTCTTCGTGCTCGACGGTCTTTTGCGATGATAAACGCAGCGTGTGCCAAAACGATAAGGAGTAATCCGCCGGCTACAAGAGCGACGTAGCTTTTCGGTTCCGCAGCCGGCGCCCACACGTCCGCAACCTCGGCGGTTTGCCCCGACTCAAGATTCACTCTCGCCGCCGCACGTCCTAAAACGGCGCCCCTGCTGCTGACTCGCATGGAGAATTGGCCCGTTTGGCCTGGTGCAATGCCATTCGCCGCAATCTCGGTCCACGCCCGGAATGTCTCGCCGGAGCTGTCAATCTGCCAGTTCTCCGGCGCCTCGAAATTGTATGCCGCATGCTGGGCCACCTCGAAAGCAACGATGCCGGAACTGGCTGAATTCTTCACGTGGTATGTGTAGATGTTGGACTGGATGCTCACGGTGATATTCACGTGGTCGTTGCTGAACTCAGAGTGGTTGGCTGGTAAATCCGCCTCTTGTGCCTCAGCCGCGAAGCCAAGGCCCATAATCGCACACGTCGCCGCTATAATTCCGTTCTGCAGTTTCATTTCGCCAACCAACTATCAACGATCAATAGTCAATTATCAACTGGCTAAGTTAGGCCCAGGCGTCCGGCCTCGTCGTACAGGCCGTAGTGCTTCATTTTCTTGAATAGGGTGGTGCGGTTTATTTGAAGGGCCTTGGCGGTCTCCTGCCTGCTCCAGTGATTCGCCTTCAGCGCCTGGCGGATGATTTCCTTCTCCGGCCCGCCCAATGCCTCTTTCAGGCTCATCGCCTTGTATTCGGCTTGTCGCTGGTTCTGCGCCTCCTTTATCATATCAGGCAGGTCATCAGCCCCGATGAACTTGCCCTTGCTCAGAAGCGCCGCCCGCTCGACTATGTTCTCCAGCTCACGAACGTTCCCGGGCCAGGAGTATCGCTCGAGTAGCTCCATCGCTTCGTCGCTGAAGCCGAGCTTGTCTCGGTTATGCCGGGCCGAATAGAGCTGCAAAAAATGCTCCGCCAGCAGCTTAACATCCCCGACCCGCTCGCACAGCGGCGGCAGCTCTATCTTCACAACGTTGATCCGGTAATACAAATCCTCACGAAACCTCCCTCGTTTCACCTCGTCTTCAAGGTTGCGATTGGAAGCCAGCACAATTCTTGTGTCCACCGTTATTGTCTTGTTGCTGCCCACCGCCTCGAAATTCCTGTCTTCCAGCACCCGCAGAAGCTTGGCCTGCAGACCCGGGGAGGCATTGGATACCTCATCGAGAAAGATCGTCCCGCCGTCGGCGGCAAGGAATTTGCCCTCCTTGTTGGTTACTGCGCCAGTGAAAGCCCCCTTGGCGTGTCCGAACAGCTCGCTCTCAAGGAGCGTCTCAGGAAGCGCTCCGCAGCTTACCTCGACGAAGGGCTGATTCCGTCGCCCTGACCGATGGTGGATTGCCTTTGCCAGCATACTCTTTCCCGTGCCGGAGGGCCCTGCCATCAAGACCGTAACCTTGCTGTCCGCAACCGCCTCAACAAGCTCAAAAATCTTCGCCATCTTGTAGTGGTGGCTGATTATCTTCTCCAGGCTGTACTTTCGGCCAAGCTGGAGTCGCAGGCTCTCGTTCTCGCTGATAAGCGATTGCTGCGTGATGGCCCGCTCCACCGCCAGCCTCAGCTCGTCATCGACAATCGGCTTTGTCAGGTAGTCGTATGCCCCCGATTTGATTGCCTGCACCGCGCTTTCGATAGTGCCGTAGCCGGTTATCATAATGACCACCGTCTTTGGATAATCTCTGCGAATAATGCCCAGCAGCTCAAGCCCGTCTCCGTCCGGCAGGTTCACATCCGTTATCGCCAGGCAGTACTCGCTCTCCTCAAGTTTATCCAAGGCTTCCTTGAATGTCGCGGCGCCCTCGGTTGTGAACCCCTCCAGCGACAAAAACTCGCACAGCGAATCTAATATTATTTTATCGTCGTCTATCACTAATACATTCGTCTCTTGCATACTGTCTCTCGAATCGTACTGTACTCACGTCTATTCTATCGAGTTGCTTATAACAGGCAGCAGGACCGTGAATATGCTGCCGCCCCCGGGCGCATTCTTCGCGGTTATCTTCCCGCCGTAGCCATCCAGAATATCTCGGCATATCGCCAGGCCGAGTCCGGCACCGCCGCCGGGGCCTCTTGTAGTGAAGAACGGCTCGAAAAGAGCCTCTGCATTCTCCGGGGCAAAACCCGTCCCCGTATCCCGGAACTCCACCACGGCGTTTTCGCCCTCGATCCTCGACGATATTAGAAGCTCGCCACCGTTCGGCATTGCGTCAAGGGCGTTCTTGGCCAGGTTGCAGAAGACCTGGAACAGGCTGCCGCTGCGGATTTCCGGCATGTTCCCGCAATAGTCCCGCAATATGCGGACCTTCAGCGCCTCGGCCCGCAATTCCATGCTTTTTATTGCATCTTCAATGATCTGATCGATCCGCACGTACTCCAGCGATGTGCGGGCGCGCCGAGAGAATTCGAGCAGCTCACTGGTGATCTGCACCATTCTCATAAGACCCTCGCGGCACTGCGTGAGGTATTCTTTTGCCTTCTCGGGCCTTGCCTGCTCGACGACCCTTATAGCGAGATTGACGTATCTCAGTATGCCGTCCATAGGGTTGTTCAGTTCGTGGGCGACCTTTGCGGCAAGTCGCCCCAGCGTCGCCAGCCGCTCAGCCTCGGCTAATTGTCTTTGCACGGCCGTTTCTTCCGTAACATCCTCAATTAAAATCGTCCCGCCGGCAATCTCTTGGGCATTATTTCCCTGCAGGGCCGTGCAGGTGATTCGCAGAAGCCGCGTTCGGCCTTCAAGCGTGTAGCTTACCTCATCAAAAGTCCGAGCCTGCCCGCTGGAGAGCACGCTTCTGATCTGTTCTGTCCATCCGCGCCAGACCCTCTCATCAGTCCCCTTTGCCAGCGCTTTGTCGATATAATCAGCCGGATAGACCAGCTTCCTTAATTGGCAATTGGCTTCGATAATCTTCAGGTCCGCATCGAAAGCGGCAATGGCTATCGCCAGCGATTGTATAATCGAATTGCCGCTGGCTGTCGGTGTTGAGCTGGTCTCTGCGGCTTCTTTCTGCCGTTGCGACCCGCTCTTATCAGATTGTTTCGGTGTCGGGGCCATAGCTGTTACGATGGGTCACAATTGCGGTGCTTTCATACTTCCGTGTTGCGAAATATCAACGCTTCCGTTGTTCTTGTCGAACAACCGCAGCCGTCGCTTTACATAAAAATGTAAAATCCCGCCAACAAAGGACTAAGTGCATTTTCCCCCTTCCCGCAAATAGCTCCGATGCAATTGTTATGGGGTCGTAGATGTTGACCTTCCGCAACGTCCCCTTCGCCGCCGCTTGTCCTCAACACGTCCATTCTCCGCTGATCTCTCATAACCTTATGTCTATTAAGGATTTGGAAATGTTAAAATGGGGTACTTTTTCTTGTCCCCGTTTGGAATGGACTTTGCTCCTGATGTTGGCAGGACAGGTACTTGGTGCGTTTGAAACAGCCGGCCAAAACGATTTGGCATGGAGGCTTCGGATGGATGGCCTTGAAAAGCGTAAAGACCGACGACTGGCAATGAGGCTTGGTCTGCTCTGTCGAAGACTGGGCGGGCCGACGCACAGGTTGTACTCCGGCACGGTCCTGAACGTTGGCAGGGGGGGGCTGTATTTTGAGACAACCGCTGGTGAATTCGAGCCGGGCAGCTTGGCCGAGCTGCGCTTTGCAGTCCCGCTTCAGACCGGCCGCCTTGAATTCGGCGGCTCAATGCAAGCCATCGCCACCATCCTGAGAACCGAAACGCTGACAGCCTCGCGAACAAACCCGCCTGTTCGTCCTCTTTACGGTGTGGCTGTGCAGTTCTGTCATCCGCCAAAGCTCGCCCTATAGCCTCTTAGCCGTTGGGCCAGCACCCTTCAAAGACCTCCGTCGCAGGCCCTGTCATATATACGCAGTTATCAACTTCGCACCAGTTCAGCTCCAAATCGCCGCCGGGCAGATGCGCCGTGCACAACCGCCCCTGCCTGCCGGTTAGCACTGAGGCAACCGCGCAGGCGCACGCCCCCGTCCCGCAGGCCATTGTAATGCCGCTGCCGCGTTCCCAAGTCCGCATAGTGAACTCCGTCGGCAAATCTATCTCGACGAAGTGCACATTCGTTCGCTTGGGAAACAGCTCGTGATGCTCCACCGCAGGGCCGACTTTGGCCAGGTCGATAAGCCCCACGTGGTCGCAGAAGAACACCGCGTGAGGATTCCCCATAGAAACGCACGTCATCGCAAGCTGCTCGCCGAGGACTTCTATCGGTTGAGCCACGACCTCTTGTCCGGGCAGATTCACAGGTATGTCTTTCGCCCTCAGAACGGGCTGGCCCATGTTGACGCAGACCTTCTGAACCTTGTCCGCCTCGTCGATTGCCAGCCCCAGCGTCAATATCCCATTGCCCGTCTCAATGTTCACAGAGGCGCCGAAGGATTGTTGCCCGGGCACGGCAAAGTCCCCGCCCACGTGGCACAACCGGCGTTCGTATGCATACTTGGCGACGCACCGAATTCCATTTCCGCACATCTCGGCTTCCGAGCCGTCCGCATTGAATATCCGCATCCGAACCTCCGCCGTTTGCGACGGCCCGACCAGGATCAGACCATCCCCGCCGATCCCCGTATGCCGGTTACTGACCGCCCGAGCCAGCTCCGCCGGATTCTCGACCTTCTCGTCGAAGCAATTGACATAAATGTAATCATTGCCCAAGCCGTGCATTTTCGTAAATCGCATTTTATTCGCTCCTTGCCAAAACACCCTAATATACCGCACGTACACCCAAGAATCAACCCCTTTCCCCTTGCTTGCCGGTGTGTCATGGATCTGTGATCGGAAACCTCCCCCAACGGGGGATGACTGCCCGTGACGACGAGGAAATTACAAGCCGAGAGCGTGAGCGGCCGGATAAGCCGCGAAGGCGAAAAGAGGATGCAAAACAAATAAACCTGTTAGGTTGCGCAACCTGTTTGCACACGCAGTAATTGCTGGACTTATCGCACCGCCACGGTATAATCTCGGATGAACAGTGGCGAAAGGAACTGAATGCAGGCATCGACGAGGCTGATATCGGGCGAATTCGAGTCAATACGCATACGGGCAGACCGCTCGGCAGCGACAGCTTCCTCAGCAAGCTCGAAAGAATCCTCGGCCGAAGAGTCCGCCCCCTGCCCGTCGGAAGGCCGATGAAGAAACGAATGAAAATGTCAAAATAGGAAAAGACAATAGGCGACTGTCCCTTGTCCCTAGTTTAATAGTGGCAATTTCAGCCAAGTTGGGGGGCAATTGCTGCGGCTTTGCGTGCACGCTCTCTTGACTTACGATGGGCATTGGCACTATGCGTTTTAATTTGTTTTTCTCGTCTTTTATTGAGTCTATCTCTACGTCTTCCCATGGAAATTTCCTTTCAGTACTTTTACCAAATCTGTCACGCTGTGCCAGGTTTCATGGCAAATAAAGCATTTTAAGTATTATTACAGCCTGTCTATAATACATATCCTCGAATTGTAAGCACCAGGCAGGGCAAAAGCAACGAACTTTTTGGGGAAATCGAATATGAAAACTTTGAGAAAGAACTCATAAGATCAACATAATCGACAATCTCTTTATGTCGGGGCAAGGCGAAAGTCCGCGTCTGGTGCGTTTTGACGCCCGCCGAGGTATGCGGTGAACAAAAAGGACGTCCCTGCCGCATTATCTGAAATCCGCTCTCTGAAAAAAGCCAATGCCTGCTCTCGTTGCTACTCGATGGCGAATTCTTTCTTGCGCGTGTGCATCTGTGCCTTGAGACGGTCTATGATGGATGAGTGCATCTGCGAGACGCGCGATTCCGAAAGGTCGAGCGTCGCCCCGATCTCCTTCATTGTCATTTCTTCGTAGTAGTACAGGACAATGATCAGCCGTTCGGCTCGCGTTAGCCCCTTGGTCAGCAGGCTCTTGAGATCGCGCTTTTGCGCCTCGACGACCGGGTTCTCGCTCCGCTCATCCTGGATAATGTCTATCTCGCGGATGTCCTTCTCGCTTTCGCTCTCGCTGTACTTCGTATTGAGCGAAACCTGCCCGACGGCATTGGCGTCCTTCTGAAGCCTGCTGAAGTCGGCCATATCGAGGTCAAGCTCTTGGGCGATTTCCTCCGATGTCGGCTTGCGTCCAAGACTCACTTCCAGCGCATTGGTGGCCCTCGACAGCCGGTGCGCACGCGCCCGAACAAGACGAGGAACCCAATCCATGCTCCGCAACTCGTCGAGAATGGACCCCTTTATCCGGGCCGAGCAGTACGTCTCGAATTTAACGCCTCTTTCAGGGTCGAAAGCATCGATGGCGTCCATCAGACCAAAGGTGCCCGCGCTGATAAGGTCGTCCACCTCCACCTTGTCCGGCAGCTTGGCGTGCAGCCGTTCCGCAGCGTACCGAACGATATCACGGTAATGCTCCATCAGCAGATTGCGGTAGTAATCGTCGTGCGTGTCGTGGAATTGCTGCCACACTTCTTCGATATTGAGGTCTTGATCCGTTTTCAAAGCTGTCCTCCGTGATATTCTGCTTTCATTACCATGTCTCAAATTCCCGAGCCTAAAACCATCACTGCTCGACATCGCCGAACCTCCTGCCTTGGAGATCGGCTCTGCGCCCCATAACTATCTTCTTATCGGCGATTAGGCCGGTAACTTTAGAAGAACCAGTTGGCAATTCTCTTCAAAAAGCTCTCGTTGTCTGTTCGTACCGCCATTCCTCTGCTCAGCTTCGTCGCCAGGGCTGCTATTGAGGCGCTTGCGCTCGACTTTGGATAAGCCAGCACCACCGGTTTGCGCATCCGTACGGAACGGCGCAGACGCTCGTCCCATGCGATCACCCCGGCGCAATCGACCTTGGCGCCGAGGAAACGCCACGCCACGGAGGCTATCTGCTGGTATATTTTCTTGCCTGCAACTATAGATTCTGCCATATTGACAATCAGGCTGATCCGCCCGCCGAAGGAATTGCCCACAAGCACCTTGATCATCGCGTAAGCGTCCGTGATCGCGGTTGCCTCCGGCGTCGTTACGACAAGAACGTGGTCGCTGGCCAAGCTAAATGCCACCACCGACTTGGAAATCCCCGCCGCCGTGTCGATTATGATCGCGTCGTTCTGTTCCTGCAGCTTCGTTAGCTCGCTGACCAAGCGCCGACGCTGAAATTCGCTCAGATTCGCCAGGTCTTCCACCCCTGAAGCCCCGCAGATGATCTCAAGCCCCTCCGGCCCGACGTGAATCACCTCCTCCATGCTTCGCTGACCGGACAGAACATGGGAAATGTTGTAAGTGCTCGTGAAATTCATTATCACGTCCAGGTTGCCGAGCGCCATATCCGCGTCAAATAGAACCACCCTCTTGCCGCACGCCGCAAGACATATACCAAGGTTCGCCGCGATGTTCGTCTTGCCCACGCCCCCTTTGCCGCTGGCTATCGCCAGGACAACCGCAGGTCGTCTGCTTGCTTCCATCATCCGCTGAAGGTAAAGAGTCTCGTTCTTCATGTCTTCTCTTGATAGTCTCTGCGGACGGCTACTCGCAGGGGGCCGTTGCATGCATCTCTCTTTCTCTCAACAGCTCCGCCGCCACACGCTGATTGAGCGAGTTCTCCAGCAGCCTCTTTATCTGGTGCCCGATATACTCCTCCTGGCATTCCTCAAGAAGCTCGAATGCATCCTCATCGATAACAGGTTTGACTTCCAGCTCGCCGCCTGCGCCGAACTTGATATTCTCGGTATCGCACAAAACAAGACGCTGGTGAAGCATGTGCTCCTCGAGAGCGGTGTTCAACAGGTCCGAAAACTCCTCCACCGCAAGATCCATTGGAATGAACCCTCGCTGATACATCCGGTTTATGTTCAACGTGAGGATTTTCTGTCGGTTCTGCGTGAACTCAAGTATCTTGACGAGCAGCTCGCTGATATTGTCCGTTACCATTGCCTGTAAGTTCATATCAAGTCCTCGCGTTAGGCAGGGCATCTCCGCAATAGATGTCTGTCAAAGTTACATTTTGCGAAAAGTCAAACCGGCTCATCATCCGTGATAATCCCATTTTTGCTTTCAGCCTCGTTTCCCCGCCGCGCCCCAACCAGCGACCGGGCAAACGTCATTCTTCAGTTGTTCTCGGTGCGTCGCTCGCCTGGAATTCTTTCTTTCTGGTCCGAGCCTGCTTGTGCTGCGTCTTCTTCCTTGCCCAGAATCTGCCGTATTTCAGCAAGGGTCTTCGTTCTCTTAAGTTGAATGATCCGAGATAGCCGTTGAAATACGCTTTCGTCGTATAGCCGATGGCCGCCCGCCGTCCATCGCGCCTCACGAATCAGTCCCATTATCGTGTAGTTGTGAATCGTCTGGCGGGAGAAGGGCGTGCAGCTGACCAGATCGCCGATTCGATAAAGCCTGACCGGTATTTTCAGACCGCCGTCTGCAATTTGTGATTGTGTCATTTAAGCCTTTTCTCCGTTGTCCTTTTTTCCCACATCCAAGTTCAAACCTTTACTCAAACAACGTTGTCACATCGGATTATATTTTATATTTTGCAAAATGTAAAATGCAATCCCGTTCTTGTCAAAGTTTTTTCAGATTTTTTTTGAGACTTTTTTCTTCCGCCGAATAATCCCCGATGTTTTCGGACGGGCGTTTTGGATTCTCACAAAATATCTAAGAGTAAACGGCCTTTTCCAAGTGGATTATCCCGGCGATAGACACGCCTCTGGCCCGTGTTGATGAGCAAGTCGGCAGTTGTTTGCGCTCTTATTCCCCGCTTTTTTGGCGAACGCGCCCGAAGAAATACCCGATACAAGTGCAGGTGAGCGCCGCCGGATGTTGTGCGGGTTGGTCTCAGTAAGGCAGACGCCTTGGAAGTCGATCAATGCCCCCGACCGCCCGATGTTGCGCGTCCTATATGCAGGTGTGTTTTGGGGATTGATTTTGTATGCGCCGAATTAAGAACGATTCGACCGGGTGTGATTTGAATTCCGATAAAAGCATTTCCTTGCTGCAGCAGGTCACGCCGTTGGCCCGGCAGGTGAACTGTCTTGATATAGATCGTATAGCGGAGGTGTGTGTTGAGAACATTCCCAAAATGGTCGGCGCCAAATTCGCTTCGTTATATATACTCGATGAAACGAGCAATATTCTCCACCTGCACAAGCACAACCATCCTTATCTTATCAACAAGATAGTCTCGCTAAGTCAGAATCCGCCGTCGCCGATGGTTATGGCCGTCAGGAGCAAAGAGCTGATGCTGGTCGGCGATATTGATACCCACAACAAACCCGTGATCAGAAAATCGCAGCGTGCCTTCGCCGAAAAGTACGAGACGAAGAATTGCGCAATTGCCCCGTTGATCTGCCAGAGCAGAGTAGTCGGCGTGCTCAACCTGGCGGACAAAAGCAATGCTGATTTCGGCGAAGCGGATATTGCGTTGATAGAGCTGCTCAGCCAATTGATCGGCGCATCTATCGGCAATGTCAAACTTTTTGAGAAGATGCAGCGGCAGGCCTCGACGGATGGGCTGACGGGGCTTGTCAATCACAAGACGTTTTATGAGATTCTGGAGAAGGAGCTTTGGCGGTCGAGGCGCTACGGCGGTAGAATTTCGCTCATTATGGTGGACGTCGATAATCTCAAGAGGGTCAACGATACACACGGCCACCGGGCCGGCGACAGGGTTATCACAGAGGTCAGCAGGCGGATTAAGGGCTGCATCAGGCAGATTGATGTTGCGGCCAGGTACGGCGGAGATGAGTTTGCCGTCATTCTGCCGAATACTATGCTGAGCGATGCGCAGGTCGTCGCTGAGCGTGTGGTCGAGGCCGTCGCTAGCTGCCCGACAAGCTGGAACGGGGAGGAAATCCCGCTTTCGGTCAGTGTCGGCCTCGGTGAGTACGACTCGGATACCAACCCCGAAGATATCACAAGCAAATCCGACGAGGCCCTGTACATGGCCAAGCAAGCCGGCAAAAACACCGTCCGAGTCTTCAAACCCAACGAGCAATAGCCCCCCCTCGTCTATCCGTGGCCGGCACGGCCACGCCTCATAAAAACGCCTTCATTCACCCCCTCAGCCAAAGCTGCAAATTTAACGTTTTTCTTGCCCGCGCCTGATCCTTCGCTACAATAGCCTCAAGGCTTGGGATTATCGAGAAACGTTTCCTGCCTGATTTGTTGGAAAGGAGTCTATGCCGCCCGGCGACGAACATCTGTTCCCGCAAATAAACACCGCACGCTACGGCGACAGCCGCCGCAAGCGCCCTCTCTTTCTCCCGAATCAGTTAAGAGATAAGTCCACCGATAAACGTCTCGAAGGCCCCGCGCAGGACAAAGCCTACGAAATTATATGCAAATGGGCGGACCTCGAATCTTCCGGAAAGCTCCAAAAGGAGAAGGAAACATCCCTAGAAGCCGAATTCATCACCCAGGTCTTCGGCGAAGCCTTGGGCTACACCCTTTTTTCCGAGGGCCTTGACCAGTGGAATCTAAAGCCCAGGTACTCCGTCAACGGCGGCGAGGCCGACGCTGCTATCGGCCTTTTCTATTCGGATAAGCGCACAGTCCCCCGCGCTGTAATAGAGCTAAAAGGACCTACCGTAAACCTCGATCGAGACAAGCCCAGCGGCAGAACAGCCGTCCAGCAATGCTGGGACTATCTTAACGCCTTGCCCGATTGTCCCTGGGGAATCGTCTCCAACATCGTCAGCTTCCGCCTCTACCATCGTAATCAAGGCTCGAAGATATACGAGCTTTTCATCCTTCAAGACCTCCGCAAGAAGGAGGAATTCCTCCGATTCCACTGCCTGTTTCATAAGCACGGCCTTCTCCCCGCAGGCCCGGGCCAGACCCCGCGGGCGGACGAGCTCCTGCAGAGCGCCGCCACCCGCCAGCGACAGATCGGCGATGAGCTATACGACTACTACCACGACAACCGCATCCGTCTGATTCAGCATCTAACCGGCCCGCCCCACAATAAATCCCTCGATGAGGCAATTCGCATCGTCCAAAAGCTCATCGACCGAATCGTTTTCGTTGCCTTTTGCGAAGACCGTAACTTGCTCCCCGCTCGTTCGCTGTGCAAAGCGCATAACGACCTCCCGCCTTTCTTCCAGGTTACCAACCCGCGCTGGCAGAACTTCCGTAACCTGTTTAGAAACATTGACGAAGGCAGCCCAAGAGGTGAAATCGCGCCCTATAACGGGAATCTCTTCAAGATCGATCCGGCTGTTGACGACCTCCAACTCGGCGACCAATGGACCGAGTTCTTTAAGAACATCGGCGACTACGACTTCCAGTACGAAGTAAACGTCGATATCCTCGGCCACTTCTTCGAAAAATC
>JAFGTU010000050.1 GCA_016933985.1 Sedimentisphaerales bacterium
AAGGACGGCAAGGTCGTCTGCACGGATACGCGGACGCACAGGTTTTACAACCGGCCCGACGGGCAAGTAATGGACTTCGAGATAACCATCCACGCCTCGGAGGGTAAGGTTGTCTTAGGCGATACGAAGGAAGGCTCGATGGCGATTCGGCTGGCCCCGACGATGCGGGTCACGGGCAAGGTCGCCAAGGGGCACATCGTCAACAGCGAAGGCGTCAAGGACAAGGACACCTGGAGCAAGCGTGCGGCATGGTGCGATTACTACGGGCCGGTGGAAGGAGAAACCGTAGGCGTGGCGATGTTCGACCATCCGACGAATCCTAAGCACCCGACATGGTGGCACGTTCGCGACTACGGGCTATTCGCAGCCAATCCGTTCGGTGTCCACGACTTCGAGAAGAAGCCCGCCGGAACCGGAGACATTACCATCCCGGCGGGAGAAAGTCTTACATTTAAGTATCGATTCTATTTCCATAAGGGCGACGTCGAGGAGGCACAGGTCGCAAAGTACTATCGCGAATACGCTGAAACGAAATAAGCCAGCAACGGCGAATGGTTCTCGCAGGATGCTCCCTGAGAAAACCGTTTTAGAGAAACAAAGGAGAAGAATTATGAGCAATTTTACTCGTCGAAGCTTTATGAAGACAACGATAGCAGCGGGCGCAGGATTAGTCCTGGCCAACTCGCACGTCCGCGGGGCGAATAACGACCTGCGATTTGCAGTGGTCGGCACAGGAAGCCAGGGCGGCGGCCACATCAAGTATTTCAACGGCATAGAGGGCGTAAATGTCACAGCCCTTTGCGACGCCGACGCCGACCATGTCAACAAGCGGGCGGACGAGCTGGAGAAAAGCAGCGGACGAAAGATCCAGAGATTCACAGATGTTCGCAAGCTGCTTGAGGATAAAAACATCGATGCGATTACCTCTGCGACGCCGAACCATTGGCATGCACTCGTGACGATTTGGGCGTGCCAGGCGGGCAAGGATGTCTATATCGAAAAGCCCGCCTCGCATTCGATATGGGAGGGGCGAAAGATGGTCGAAGCCGCACGGAAGTACAATCGCATCGTGCAGACCGGCATGCAGAAGCGCTCGTCCGAGGCCCACCCGGCGGCGTTTCAGTGGATTCGCGAAGGCAACATCGGCAAGATTAAGTGGGTTCGCGGCTTCTGCTACAAGCACCGTGGTCCCGGCAGCAACGGGATTGTCCACGGGACGAACGGCCCGGTTTCGGCGCCGGAGAGCGTGGATTATAACCTGTGGTGCGGCCCGGCCGACATGGTGCCGCTGAATCGAACGCAGCTACATTACGTATGGCACTGGGTCTGGAACACGGGCTGCGGAGATATCGGCAACCAGGGACCCCACGAGATGGATATAGGCCGCTGGGCGCTGGGCGACCCGGGGCTGCCTACGCGGGCTTTCAGCATTGGCGGCCGGTTCGGCGTCGGCGAGACGGACGATGTCGGCGAAACGGCCAATACTCAGATCGCTTTCTTCGATTACAAGCCTGTGCCCCTGATCTTCGAGGTTCGCGGGCTGCCTCGCAAGAAGGGCGACCGCTCCATGGACAATTACCGCAGGACCGGCGTAGATATCGGCGACTTTGTGCAGTGCGAAGGCGGCTACTTCGCCTGTGGCGACGGTGGCGGATGGGTTTATGACAACGACGGCAAGAAGATCAAGCAATTCTCCGGCCGGGGCGGCGCCGGGCATCACGAGAATTTCGTCAAGGCCGTGCGCAGCCGGAAGGTCAGCGACTTGAACGCCGATATCGAGGTCGGACATCTCTCGGCCGCCCTGTGCCACATGGCCAATACCTCCTACCGGCTGGGCAAGAAGATGTCGGTGGATGAGGCCAAGAAGGCTATCGGCGACAACGCGGAAATGACCGATTCGCTCGATAGGATGCTCGAACACCTGGCGGCAAACGAAGTTGACCTCACGGCCGAGCCGCTCACGGTCGGGCCGATGCTGACGATGGACCCCGAGAAGGAGCAGTACGTCGGCGAGAACAGCGATATGGCCAATATGTTTGTGAAGCGCAACTACCGCGAGCCTTTCGTCGTGCCGGACAAAGTCTGATGAAGTATGCTCTCTGTAATGAGATGTTCGAGAGCCGGCCGCTGGCCGAGGTCTGCTCGACGGTTAAGCGATTGGGCTATGACGGCCTGGAGATAGCGCCGTTTACCTTGGCCGAATCGGCGGATAAGGTCTCGGCCAGGCAGCGCAAAGAGGTCCGCCGGATCGTCGAGGACAGCGGCCTGGAAGTCGTGGGCCTGCACTGGCTCTTCGCCGGTCCTTCGGGCCTGCACATGACTACTACCGATGATGCAATATGGGGCAGGACAAGGGACTACTTGTCCTGCCTCATTGATTTATGTGCAGACCTCGGCGGAAAAGTCCTGGTCTTAGGCTCCCCAAAGCAGCGAAGCATCGTCGAGGGGCAGACCAAAGAAGGGGCCTGGCGGCGGGCGGTTGACTTGCTCAGCAGCGTTCTCGATAAGGCCGCGGTTTCAGGCGCAACGATTTGCCTTGAGCCGCTCGCGCCGGTCGAGACGGATTTCATCAACACGGTGGCCGAGGGTATGGAGATGGTGCGGCAGATCGATCATCCCAACCTTCGCATCCATCTTGACGTCAAGGCGATGTGCTCGCAGGCCGAGCCCGTGCCAGACGTCATCCGGTCGGTCAAGGCCGAAGACGTCGGCCACTTCCACGTCAACGACGCTAATCTCTACGGCCCGGGGATGGGCGATGTCGATTATGCCCCTATAGCAGAGGCCATAGACGAGATCGGCTGGGACAAATGGCTCAGCGTCGAGGTCTTCAAGTACGACCCCGACCCCGAAACCATTGCTCGCAAGAGCATCGAATACCTGCGAGAATTCTGGCCTTGATTATCCGCTTCTGGCGCGTCCGGATTTGTTGTCCACGCGCGTAAAGTCTAAGGCTCACTGCGCGGCTCTACACCGAGCAGGTGGCGGACGAAGAAATCCATCCGCCGCCGGGCGGCGTAGGGTGTTTCGCCGACTCCGTGGCCGGCGCCGGCGACGATTAGAAGGTCGAAGTCCTTGTCGGCCTTGATCAGCGCATCGACCACCTGCATCGTCGAGGCGGGATCGACGTTTCTATCGAGCTCGCCGACGGTAAGCAGCAGCTTTCCTTGTAGTCTGTGGGCCTGTGTTACGTTGGATTGCTCCTCGTAGTGCGGCCCTATAGGCCAGCCCATCCACAGCTCATTCCACCATATCTTGTCCATCCGGTTGTCGTGGCAGCCGCAGTCCGCAACCGCGACCTTGTAGAAATCGCCGTGGGCCAGCATAGCGCGCAGAGCGCTCTGCCCGCCTGCCGAGCCGCCGTAGATGCCGACCCGCGAGATGTCCATATAAGGATACTTCTTAGCGGCGGCTTGCATCCAGAGTATCCGGTCCGGAAAGCCGGAATCGCCGAGGTTCTTCCAGCAGATGTCGTGAAATGCCTTAGACCGATACGATGTCCCCATCCCGTCGATTTGCACAACGATAAAACCCAGCTCGGCAATACCGTGCTGCTTTTCCTCTAGCCCGAACGATTTAGGCACAAAAGCGCCTTGCGGACCCGCATAGATCTGCTCGATTACGGGGTACTTGCGATTTGTATCGAAGTTGCTCGGCCGAATGATGATTCCATAGATGTCGCTCTTGCCGTCCCTGCCCTTTGCAACGAATCTCTCAGGCGCTTTCCAGCCTGTCTTGAGCAACTCGCTCCAGTCGGCCTCTTCAAGCCTGCATATAAGCCATCCGTCCTCCGCGCTTCGCAATTCGTTTATGGGCGGCTGGTCCACGCGCGACCATCTGTTGATGAAGTGCCCACGGTCCGGGGAGAAATCGATTTCGTGCGTGCCGTCGCCCTCGGTCAATATGATAAAGCCCGATCCGTCAAAGTTGACGCGGCAGAAATCCAGGTAGTACGGGTCCTGATCCGGTCGGATTCCCCCGGCCCAGAACCATATCCGCCGCTCGTCGGCGTCCACCTGCTCGACGCGCCTCACGACCCATTCGCCACGGGTAATCTGATTTTTCACTCGTCCGGTCGTAGAATCATACAGGTAGAGGTGGTTCCATCCATCCCTTTCCGACATCCAGATAATCTCATTGGCGTCGTCGATATACCGGCAGAAGAACTTCCCCGCGTAGTCGATGAAGGTTTCGCTTTTTTCCTCAATGATCGAACTTGCCAGCCCGGTTTCGGCATCGACTCCGACAATCCGCAGAACCTGATGGCCCCGCTGGTTAAACAGGAAGCTGAAGCGCTTCGAATCGCCGAACCAGCGGATCTCCGAAATACTCCACTGGTTTGCAAACAGCTCGTCCGAAATGTCGATATACCCTTTGGTCTCGATATCGAACAACTGAGGCTTGCGAATATCGACGCGGTCGCCCGGCTTGGGATATGAAAGCGTATGCAGGATCGGCTGGAGAGCATCCTTCGGCGACGACTCGACAAAATAAATCTTACGGTCCTCGCCAGGCTGAACACGCACCGCAACCAGCTTGCGAGAATCAGGCGAGAAGTAGAATCGCTCCTCGTATTTATCCTCTTCCGTACCGTCCTTGCTGAGCTGCGTCTCGCTGCCGTCCTTGTTGTTGCGGAGATAGAGATTGAAATCTCTCAGGAAGGCCGACCATTTCCCATCGGGTGATTCGGAGCGCTCCCGACCGGACGTTCGCCCCTGTCCGCGCCTGTCTTGACCTTCACGCAGCGACTCGACGCTTATGACCGCCTCGCCTCCTCCTTCTACGGCCGTGAAGATCGCCCTTAGCCCGCCTGATTTATCGGTAACGAGCCATACGTGGCCGGCGAACGTATGCTGCTCGTGTCGTCCGCCTGCCTTCAAGGTCGTATAGTGCTGCCGCTGGCCTGAGCTGTCTATCCAATAGATCTCGATCTCGCCGTCGGTCTTGTTGACAAAGGCTATCGAAGTCTCCTCGCCGGTCCTGTCGCTTCTCTGCCGGCGGTAACTCGGTTCCAGCGAACCGCCTGGCTCGGCCTCGCCGGAGAGCTGGGCGAGTTCGTAACTTTGCAGGTCGCAGCTCCACTTCTTGCCATTGCTCACAATCACCAGCTCCGACGCGGATTCCGTGAATTCCAGCCTATCGACGGGCAATCGGCGGGCCGAGACCTCTTGCCCGGTCGCCTTGCCGAGCGATTCAGCCAGACGCTTGTGATCGAAGGCGCCCTTGCGCTCACCGGCCTTGACATCCACCATCACGAATTCCCGCTCGCCCTCCGCCAGGTCGTTTCGATACCAGAATCGCACATTGTCCGAAGCCCAGTTGGGCCTGACCTGCTGCTTGAACACTTTATTTGCTGTTGCTTCTCGCAGACCGAGCGCACGCTCATAGTCCGCCCGCGTCCCCTGGGCTTTCGTATTCTCCACGGCGGGCCAGAGACAAAGCCCAACCGCTGCATATAGGAGTCTTACTCGAATCGAATCACTCATCATATTCTCCATAGCACTTCGTTCCGCATGACAAGCGTATAGCGGCAGTTCATTGCTTCCTTGCGCGGATCAGGGAGCTCATAAATTCATCGCGGTAGACGAGGGCTACATCGGTGAACCCGGCGCTTTGAAGGTCTTCGGTGTATTCTTCCAAGGTGTATGTTCCGCCGGCGGGTGTTGCTACGAGCATGTTAATGGTAAAGAGCGCACCGGTTGGCGGTGCGGTGCGGGACGGGTCCATAACAACGTCACGGATGACGACTTGCCCGCATTCCTTGAGGGCGGCGCGGACCTTGGCGAAGAGGTCGCGGTTCTGCCGGCGGGAGTTCTGGTGGGCGATTGCGCTGACCCAGGCCAGGTCCGCACCGGCGGGCAGCTTGTCTTCATAGTAGTCGCCTGCGACGAGCTCGACGCGGTCGATCAGGCCGGCGCGGGTCAATCGCTCTTTGGCCATTGGTATTACGTCGGGCAGGTCGAAA
>JAFGTU010000378.1 GCA_016933985.1 Sedimentisphaerales bacterium
ATGGGCAGCACGCGGGTCACAGTGATCGAATCCGTCGCTCCGGCTACTGGATTCCCCGCGTCGTCAAGCCCCTCAAATTCAAGCACATTAGCTCCCACGCTAATAGGGACATCCACTTCCCACGCGCTTCCCATGAAGGTCGCCGTTACGGGCGAACCATTGAGCGCAATTCCCGCGACACCCGGAGGAGCAACGCCTCCGATCGTCACGATTGAATCCGACGTGCAGAAGTCGTCGCCGCCGTTGGTCGTGATCTCAAAGATCAGGGCCGGAATATCGTAATTGTTCAGGATCCAGGAACGCCTGTCGCGGACGAAAGCCTTGATAGCGTCGCGTCGGCTGGCGTCGCCCCCGTCGGCGGTAAGCGCACTGGCGGCATCGTCAAGAAACGCATCGAATTCCGTAGGGTCATTTCCTGTCTGGTACGAGGTCTGCCACGGACCGTAAACCAGGGCGCCAAAAGCCTGGAGATACAGGTTACGGTATTTCGAATAATTCAGGAACCTGCTAACCTCCGGGAACTGCCCGCCCACCTGGAACAGGCTCGTACCGCTGCCGTCACCCGATCCGAGCGTGAAATCGATGTCCCAGGGAAGAAGGTACCACATGTTCTCTTCCGATGCATAGTAAAACCAGTTGTTCTTGCCCCGGTTGTAACCGTAGCTGTCCCAGTCGCCGACGGCATGCCGAATCGCCAGGACAGAGGCGAAATGATAGGGATGTATAACCGATTCAATGGCTGCCTCGTACGCCGCCCCGTTGCTCGATGACGTGTTCATGGCCACGGCAAAATCGAATAGATGCTGCCATTCGTCGTTCTCGCGATGCGACCGCTTCTCGAACCCCCAGCGATATGTCTCCTTGAGCAGCGGGTGACTCGAATTGTATATCAAACCTTCATCGAGATTCGAGAATCCTGTGCCATCAGCTGTGTACTCGAAGTAATCGTCGATCTTGTGAATATAGCCGTCGTTGTCTTCCGGGAACCACGAATTGATGTAGTCGCCGTCGCTCTTTTGCACGTCCTCATAGTTTTGGTAGCTGTTGCCGTTCATGATAGGACGAACATACTCCTGCGACGAGTACTGCAGGCCCATCTTG
Organism: Sedimentisphaerales bacterium; assembly: GCA_016933985.1. Taxonomy (GTDB): domain Bacteria; phylum Planctomycetota; class Phycisphaerae; order Sedimentisphaerales; family Anaerobacaceae; genus JAFGCD01. The sequence continues at coordinate 1,102 of JAFGTU010000378.1, forward strand.
CGGTAAAACCAGTATGAAGCGCGTTCCTGGAGCGGCCCTCGCGACGAACCCTCGGTTCTGTCGAGATTGATCTCCTCCCGGCCACGGAACTTCTGGTCCGGATTGAAATCTAACCGCCACGGATTCCACCCCGTAACATTCCAGTTGGACCCGCTGCGAATAAACGGGCTCCCTCGCAGACGAATCCGAGCGTTGTAGAAAACATCGGTATCGTTATATACAAACGTGCAATCCATCAACTCATTCGACAGGTTTGGCCGTGAGCCGAACACACTGACAACCGGGTCCGACATCCAGACGCGGTAAGTGGCGAAAGCGCTGTTGAGCTGAGCATCGCCGACTCGAACCATGCACGTCCTATTGGGGACATCAGCCGAGGACTCCAGCATAGTGGGGAACCGCGTCGATGCCGACCCGTCCGACGCCTCAACATAAAATGCCCGCATAGTGCCGCCGGAGGTGCCCGGGATCGTACCCGTATAGATGCCGTCTCCTGCCACAAGATCGTTGTCCAGCCCGTTGTCAAGCATGGGCGTGCTCGTGAACGTCGGGGGCATAGCGCCTTCGGATCGGTAATATAGCGTAACTGAACCGACGCCGTCGTTGTCCGTCGCGCGGGCGGTCACAACTATCGGCTCATTACCCGAAGGCAGAACCGGATCATGCCGCACACCCGAAATCTCAGGCCCGCGATTCGCAACGTAAACCGAATTTTGAGCGCCCGGAGTGCCGAGGTTCATAGGCATTGTCAGCTCAAACGAATTCGCCGGACGAGGTGGCTGAACGGGCATCGGACGGTTATCACTCGGCCTCACATACGTTGTCCTCAACAGCATGTACCTGGTTCCACGCAGCCACCGGGCCCACCCGCGAAACGTCACCGTACTCGCCGTCACGCTGGTAATCGACTGGTTGACCCGATTCGCGCCGGGGTCGCCGTGCCCCGTGGCCCTTACATGCAGACACGCAGATCCGGAATGACTATCTTCCGTGCTGACGAACGATTGAATGTGATTGCCAAGCTTCCGCCACGATGACAGACCGCTCTCAAACCCGCCGTTGCTAAGCCTGTTTGAACCTATTACCAGCTCAAGGTCATCGACCAGCACATCGCCCCGGTTCAACAGCATCAGCCCGAAAACGTTCACAGAATCGTGCGTATAATTACCATTGCCGCTGTTGATCGTGTACGAGAACTGCTCCCAATCGGCCTTTCCGCTCTCATCGCTCGCCGCCCAGGCGTCGGGGTGGTCGTTGTTGCTTCGCGGATCCCGCAGCTCTAAGCTCGCTCCCTGACCATCGGCCCATACCGGCCATCGCCCCCCGTCATAGTAGGTTACTTCATCGACGGTAATCATGTTCACGTCGTGCGTCTCAGGGTCCTCGTATGGATACGATAGGCGGATCCGCTCGCTGTGATGGTCGAAATGTCCCCTGTACGGCCCGACGAGGTTCACGCCGATTGTCAGACTACCGTAAGTAGCTTCCAGCAAAGCCGGGTCTTTGGCGACCACAAGATACCCGCCCGCCGGAATCGAACTAACCTGGCTGGACTCATTGAAATCGTATGTAATCCCGTCCGTAAACGACCATCCATCCAGAGAGACCGTGCCAGCGCCTTTGTTGTACAGCTCGACATACTCATAGCGCTCGTCCCGGCTGCCGTGGTGGTACATAATCTCGTTGATTACGATGTCGCGAACCAGCGGCTGAGCGTTCCCTGCTCCATAAGTAGCTGCGTTCAGAGCCTGAAGGTTGTCGGAGCCGTCCGGGTATCGACCGAACGTAACGTCCTCCTCCGAGGGCGGAAAACGCACCGCGTCTAAAACACGCAGCGGCTGCGGCGACGGGTCAGTCGTCGCCGCCGTCAGGAAAAGCGTCTCCCCGGCATAGTTCAACGCGAATGGCAGCGGTCCGCTCGGCGCCTCTCTGACCGTCCAGAATTCGCCCGGCTCCAGCACGACGCCGTCAGGAAGCTTGTACATAAGCAATGCGAACCGACCGTCGCTTAGATAGATGTTGCTCAGATCGACCGCGATCGGACCGGGGTTGTAAAGCTCGATCCAGTCGGTGCCTGGCCCCGCCTCGCTATTGGCCAGCAGCTCATTGATCACCAGACGCGCGCGAATATCGTCTCCGCCGCCCGGCTCAGGCTCGAGGACAGCCCGCAGAACCGGCGCGCCCAAACAGTCCGAGCTGCCGGAGGTCGCCGAATTGTGGAACTGGATCGAAAGAACGTTTGTCCCAACAACCAGCAGGCTCAGAAACCCGGTCAAGTCAACGTTGTCCGCCGGATAGTCGCTCGCCGTATTGGCTGGCTGACTATACGGCGGCGGATCGCCCGTAACGTTCACCGGCCCGGCTACCTTCGCACCATTAAGATAGAGTACGTAGCCATCGTCATAATGCACCTCCGCGCGCAACTCAGTAAATGAATCAATCTGCTCGGCAGTCAAGTTGAAACGCAGCCTTGCGTACGCGGAAATATAACCTCCATTCATATCGTCCAGAAACTTTCGTATCCACTGCGTCTCGTCGGCTTCGTTGCTGTAGCCGTACCCGTTGTCGCCGTCATTCCAGTCGGCAGTAGCGTCGTTGAATCCAATTTGCGTCCAGGCGATGGTGCCGGAGGAAGGCTCTTTCGTACCCTTGAAATACCGCCCGGCGTGGCCTATATCTACAAGTGTAACCAGCGTCGGGTCTTCCGGCTCGACCTGAGTCTCATCCGGCTCGCCGGGCGTGCCCCCGATTAGTGTACTCGCCGCCCAGCTTGACGCCTCTTCAGGGTCGCCGCCGGCTTTGGCTAAAATGATCGAGTGGCCTGTGCCGTCTGCAGACGCCGGCCACGGCCGAGCATCGTTGTACCTAAAGGTGATGATGACCGCGCCGTTTTCATTGGATAGCTCGATCCTCTCCCCGTCGTTGTTAAGTCTGCCGCTGTATGGGCCATAGATGCCGGTAATCCCGTACGCGGCCTCCACCGCCGCAGGGTCGCGAGCAACGACGAGGTACCCCTTGCCCGCCAGCATCGTCCCGGCTGGAAAAGTGTAGTCGATGCCGTTGGTAAACGCGTAGCCGCCGATGTCCTCTCGCGTAGCCTTGTTGTTGTAAAGCTCGATAAACTCGAGATTCTCTTCCCCGGAGGGTGTGCCCCCCTCCTCGACGGGGTGATACATAAATTCGCTCACCACCAGCGCATCGCAAGGCTGCGGCGTCCAAAAAGTGAGTATGCAAGTAATTGTCAGCAAAATATGGAAATACCGCTCTTGTCTGCTCATTTGTTCTCGGTCCTTTCTTCCAACAATGGTGTCCAGATCACGCCTCGTCAGATATGAATTAGCATCTTCACAGGAGCATCATCCTAAACTCTCATTATAGCGGACAACCCTCAATATTTCAAGAATTTTCGGCAATTTCTTAGGGCGCAGCACTGGATATCAGTGCTCGAAATCTCGTACTGCGCAGAGATTCTCATCGCATCGCCGTCCCATATCCTTCATTTTGTGCGAAAAACGCCCATTTTTCATCGCCAGGTTACTATAAACTCGGCTGATTCGGCCTGCCCCTGAAAACGTACACGTTGCATTCGAGTCCGAATCTTGATATATGAATGAGAATCTGGCTCGCCAGCGAAGCTGAGTTGCCCCGGAACGACGCCGGGCAGTGGACAAGGGATTTGAGCAGGACTTTGGGATTGAAACAATAACTTTCGGAGAATTGAATATGAGAACCACGCTCAAAAAGAGAACAAATTTGTCAGAGGCAAAAGTTGTTTGGGCCGTAACGATACTGGTAATGGGGGCCACCGCTGCCTTCGCCGACGATTGGCCTGTCTATCGCGGGCCAAAGCATAATGGCTTCTCCGCCGAAACCAACTGGAAGGCCGACTGGGGCCCCGAAGGCCCGAAGAAGCTCTGGACAAAATCAATCGGCGTCGGATTCTCCTCCATAACCGTGGCCGACGGACGAGCATATATGACCGGCAATTCAGGCCAAAAGAGCGGGGCCAAGGACACCATCTTCTGCGTCGATGCCAACACCGGCAAAGAAATATGGACCCGCACCTACGACTGTCCGTTACAGCCGAAATACTATGAAGGCGGAACACTCGCCAGCCCAACCGTGGACGGCAAAGTTGTCTATACAATCAGCAAGATGGGCGACCTTTTTGCCCTCGACGCCGTCACAGGCAACGTCTTATGGAGCAAGAACGTGCACAAAGAGTACGGTTTTGAGCTGCCCACCTGGCATTTTGCCGGGTCGCCTTTGCCGGCAGGCGACCTGCTCGTCTTTAATCTCGGCACAGCCGGCGCAGCCCTAAACAAGAATACTGGCCAATTACTCTGGGATAACGGCAAAGGTCCCTGTGGCTATGCAACACCGGTCCCCTGCACAATAGATGGACAGGAGTGCCTCGCTATATTCGCCTCCGACTCGGTCAAGGGCGTCAACCCAACGGACGGCAAGATACTCTGGCAGCACCCATTTGGAAACTCGGAGAAGGTCAACGCCGCAGACCCAATCATCTCAGGCAACAGCGTCTTCGTTTCGTGCGGCTATAACAGAGGCTGCGCGAAAATCACGATAACAGGCGGAAAGGTCACGGAAGACTGGGATAGCAAAGTGATACGCAATCATATAAACTGCTCGATGCTCTGGAATGGATTCATTTATGGCTTTGATGAGTCGAAACTGAAGTGCATAGACCTCAAGACCGGCACCCAGCAGTGGGGAGAGGACAGTCTCGGCAAGGGCTCGCTGATGATGACTACCGATGGACGAATGATTATTATGAGCGATAAAGGCGAGCTTGTCATCGCCCACGCTACGCCGAACGAGTTCAAAGCCGTCGCCAGGGCTCAGATTCTTCCCAAGAGAAAATCCTGGACCACTCCGACCCTGTCCAACGGCAAAATCTACGCCCGCAACGCCAAAGGCGATGTCGTCTGCGTGGACGTCAGCGGCTGATAAGCAAATGGTTCGCGGGGCGGACAACCCACAGCCGGATGTTAAAGACCCTATTCATGCCGCAGGGCGACAATCGGATCCACCCGTGCCGCGCGCATTGCCGGGTACAGCCCGAAGACTATGCCGATAGTCATGCTAATAAACAGCGGAAGCAAAACGCCTGAGAGCGTGACAAGCGTCGTCATGTGCGAGAAATAGGTTATCAGCAAAGGTATCAGCCCACCAATGCCTAATCCGATGATGCCGCCGGTCGTGGAAAGAACAACCGTCTCGATGAGAAACTGAAACACGATTTGCCTCCTCTTGGCGCCGATGGCCCGGCGGATGCCTATTTCGCGAGTCCGCTCCGTTACCGAGGCCAGCATGATGTTCATTATCCCGATTCCCCCAACCAGCAAGCTGATGCCGGCGATTGATCCGAGCACAATATTGAATCTTCGCTTCATCGCCTCGGCCTGCTTGAGCAGCGCCAGAGGAACGCTCACGACGTAATCCTTCTTCTTGTGAAACTGCTCCAGCATCCGCTCGATACCCGCCGCCACGGCCTCAACTTTCTTCGGATTGTCAACCTGGACAATCATCTGGTGCAGCTCCACCATTTCCCGCTCGTCTCCGCCCGAAGTGCGTTTTGTGAAAATGTCGCCGAAGTACAGACGCGCCACCTCGATCGGAATATAGGCATCCACTTCCTGATCGGGTATTTGAATGTTACCGGCCTGTCCGCTTTCGCTTTTGACGATGCCCACGACCTTGAACTGGTCGCTGCCGATGCGGATCGTCTGACCTATGCTGCTCTCAGTGGCCAGAATCTTGCGG
>JAFGTU010000379.1 GCA_016933985.1 Sedimentisphaerales bacterium
CGGCGATGGTCACGCCGGAACACGCCCTAATCCCGACAAGCTCCCCGTGGCGACTCTCGGCCCCATCTATTATCACGCGCTCGGGTATGCCCGATTTGCCGCGGAGCGAGACGTTGTCGGTATTGATCTCTACATATCGCGGCATCATGTAATGCCCGTCCGCAAGATAGATTGCCCCCCCAAGTTCGACCTCATCCAAGGCCTTGATCAACTCCGCCACATTAGATACTTCTATCACCTGGCCCTTAGGCTTCGGCAGGGGCGGGGCTTTGGGGAACCAAGGCTGCCTCGGCGGATTTATCGGGCCGGATTGAGACTGCTCCTGCTTCGGCGCAGCGGTCTTGCCCCCTGCAGGCGAGACCATGTCAAGTGCACCGAGCACCTCGGCATATTTCATCAGGGCAAGATAATTGCGCAGGACGTAACCGGAGGATCGCAGGCCCTCGGCTGAATAGTCGTCCTGGTACTTGGCCGGATTGCTCGGGTGGACGCCGTCGCGGGCAAGCAGCGTCGGGCAATCGTATCCATCGTACTGCGAGAATTTGTCCATCGCCCCATCCCAGTCATCCGGCCTGCGTTTGAGTATCTCGGCGTGGAAGTCTATCAGCGGGAGCTTCATATCGAGTGCAATTCCGCGCACGGCCTGGGCATATTCAGCGGCCTTTTCGGCGAATCCGTGCCGAGGTGGAATCGTGGTGAGTATTATAACGGTCCCGTTGTCCAGGCATTTCTGGACGACCTGGCGGGTCTTGGCCTCGTACTCGGCCAAAGGAACGGAATTGAGGTCGTTCGTGCCGAACATTATCAGGGCGACTTCAGGGTTCAGGCGTTTCAGCCAGTTGTCAATATTCTCGTGCGCCCAGCGAATGGTCATACCGCCTTCGTTGCCGAACTCGCCGCCCTTCCAGTCGCGCCAGCACTGCTCCTTCATATACCCCTTGACCAGTTCGTATGCCTGCTCCATCTCGGGCGGGGCGTTCTTGCGCGAGTACAATAGCGGCGTCCAATACGCTAAAGTAACCGTAATCGAGTCGCCGAAATGCGCGAAGGTGCCCTTCCGGCCCGTGAAATTGGAATGCACCTTCGCCATCGGAGAGGCCCAATAATGTTCATCGCTTTCGGCTCGCGCATCCCTCGCCGGCGGCACGACAGTTAGAATGGTCAAGATAGTTAGAGTTGAGACTTTCATATCCAATCCCCCAAACGCCCCCATAGATTGATTCTCAAAACGTCACATACCCGGCCGCTTTTCTGAGCAGCGTGCCGACCTTGCCGATATCTTCTATACTTCTTAGCGACTGCTGCCTTCGCCGCTCCAGAATGCGCTTGACGGTAATCGGGCCGAGCCCGGGGATTTTGAGAAGGTCCCACTTCGAGGCCCGATTGACGTCTATTGGAAAGGCCTCCGGATGCTCCACGGCCCAGGCCTCTTTCGGGTCCGTGGTCAGAGAGAGATTATCGTTGTTCTCGAAGATGATGTCCGATTCCTTGAATCCGTACTTTCGCAGAAGGAAATCCACCTGGTAGAGCCGATGCTCGCGGACAAAAATATCGGCAGGTTTTTCTCTCGGTTTCGTTTCCGCATCGACGGCGTCGGCCCCTAAGTGTTTCTGATATGCGCTGAAATAGACCCTGTGCATCCTCAGCCGTTCGTACAGGCCGAACATATACTTCACGATTTCGCTATCCGATTCGTCCGCCGCGCCGACGATGAACTGCGTGGTCTGCTTGACGGTCTGGTATCTCGAACCGCGTTCGGTCAGTCTGCTGATGAGCTTGATAGGATTGATGATGTCCTCGATGTATCTCTTCTTGTTCGAGAGTTTCGCGAGGTTCTTGGCGCCCGGGGTCTCGATATTCAGCGATACGGCGGTGGCTAATGAAACGGCCTGCTCTATCGCAGCGTCGCTGGCGCCGGGGATGACCTTTAGATGGATATAGCCCTTAAAGCCGTGCCTGGAGCGAAGGAGCCTGGCGACACCGTTGAGCCGGTCCATCGTCGCATCGGGCGAGCCTACTACGCCGGAGCTAAGAAACAGGCCGAAGACCTTCCGGCGATTGTAGTAATCCATAAATACCTTCGCAGTCTCATCGACAGAAAGGCTGCACCGGCGAATATCCTCCTGCTCTCGAAGCGGGCAGTACTTGCAGTCATTCGCGCAGACGTTGGAGATAAGGGTCTTGAGAAGGACGCTCTTGCCGCCGTTGGGCAGCGTTACAGGGTATATCCACCGCCCGTCGCTGCTCCGCGTGCGATGCTCCTCCTTGCTGGCGCTGCATGCGCAGGCCAAATCGTACTGCGAATCGGCACTCAAGATCTCTAACTTGCGCTGGGTATCAGGCTTGGAAACAACGCCGACCATCGGATTCCTTTCGTTGCAGCAATACTATCCGATTGCAGCGCAGGGCACAAGATTTGAGTCAATCTTTCCCGCCGGACTTGAGAATCCCATCGAATTTGGCCAGAAGTGTAAATGCCACTGCCCAAAGCGCAACCAAAGGAGCGACCATATTCCAGGTGAAGAGCCCGGCTGCATAAATACCGGCGGCAACGACTGCGGTGATAGTTATCGAACGCAGAAAGCAAATGCCGAGCTGCTTTGTGAGCGGCCCGACGTTGGCGTTGCAGGCGTCATCCCACTTCCGCAGATGCGACCTGGCCCAGGGGGCCTGTTCTCGCGGGACGGCAATTTTGACCAAGGCGACATTGTGCGCAACGTACAAGGCGGACGGATTTGTCTTGTTGAGCACAACGGCCTCGATTCCTTCCTTTGCGAGCAATTCAATTACCTGCCCGGCCGAGGCGAGGCTTGCCTCATACACAACAACCATATCCGTATCTTCGGGTATTTCACTCATAGCTTCGGTGGCCGCCTTGAACAAAGCCTGCTGCGGCCGGGCAGCAGGCTTTGTTTACACGCGGTTTGTCTATTCGTCTGCTATGCGGCCTGGCTGCTTTCCGTCTGCGCCTGGTCCTTGATAACGGAGGTCGCCGCCTTGATGACGCCGGCTATATCGGCCAAATTCGTCGGTATTATTATCGAATTATTGGTCTTTGCGAGCTTGCCGAACTCGTCGAGGTACTGCTCGGCAATTCGCAGATTAACGGCGTTGACGCCGCCTTTTTCGTTGATGGCCTTTGCGATCTCGCGTATCCCGTTGGCGGTGGCCTCGGCGACCTTTTGAATCTCGAAGGCTCGGCCTTCGGCTTCATTTATTCTTTTTTGCTTCTCGCCCTCGGATTTGGCGATCGCCTCTCGCTTATCGCCCTCGGCGCGGTTTATCTTTGCCTGCCGGTCGCCTTCGGACTCGGCGATAAGGGCCCGCTTCTCCCGCTCGGCGCGCATCTGCTTTTCCATCGCGTCCTTGATGCTCTGGGGCGGCAGGATGTTCTTGACCTCGTAGCGAGTGACCTTGACGCCCCACGGGTCCGAGGCCTTATCGACGGCATCCACTATCGCGCTGTTTATCACGTCCCTCTCTTCAAACGTCTTGTCGAGGTCCAGCTTGCCCATCACGCTACGCATCGTCGTTTGAGCAAGCTGGGTGGCCGCGAATCGATAGTTGTCTATTCCGTACGACGCCCTCTTCGGATCGACAACCTGCATGTACAGTATGCCGTCAACCTCCACCGCGATGTTATCCTTCGTGATACACTGCTGGGGGGGAACATCGACGGCCTGCTCTTTCAGCGTGTGCCTGTACGAGACCCTGTCGAAGATGGGGATCAGGACGTGGAATCCCGCATCGAGCGTGGCCGAATACTTGCCGAGACGCTCGACGATGAAGGCCACCTTCTGAGGCACAATCCTTATCGTCTTGGCAAATATGATGAGCACGAAGACTCCTACCGCGATAAGAACAATTGTCAGTGGTTCGATTGGAAGTGCTGCTAACATGATAACTCTCCTTTCTTCTATAAAGCCTTGACCTTAAGCGTTAAGTTTTCCTTACCGATAATCTCGACGATGGTTCCCTCCGCGATCTCCTGGTCGGCCTGCGCCGTCCAGTTCGTACCGTGTAACTCCACCTTTCCACCGACTTTGGGGATTATTCTTTCTTTGACAACCGCATGCTGCCCTATGAAATCTTCAAGATTCTCTCTGAGATTCTGCTTTGAAGCGGTGTGGCCCAGGAAGATGCCCTTGAGCCATTTGCGCAGGAGCAGCAGGGAAAGAACCGACGCACCGATGAAAATAATCAATTGCATGTTGATGCTGACTTGAGTCACCAGGCAGACAATCGCCACTACGCACGCGCCGACGCCGAAGAAAAATACGATCAATCCCGGCATCGCGAACTCCAATATCAGCAGCGTCAGCCCCACCATGAACCATATCAGTTCGGGCTTTAGATACTCTTTTATCGAGTCAAACATTTGTGCAACCTTTCATATATGAGGGCCAAAAGCGACCCAAATCCGACCGAAAAAGCATTACTCGACCACGACGGCTGTGCCGTATGCCATAATTTCAGCCGCTCCGCCCATAATCTCGCATGTTGAAAAGGCAATTCTCACAACGGCGTTGGCCCCAAGCTCGCCCGCGCGCTCGACCATCCTGTCCAGCGCCTGCTCTCGCGCCTCGGCCATCATTTTCGTGTAATCCGTTATCTCCCCGCCGACTATATGTCGCAGCAGGGCCAGGATGTCCCTGCCTATGTGCCTGGCCCGAATCGTATTGCCGCGCACAAGCCCAACATGCTTGACGATTTTCTTGCCGAAGATTTCATCTGTCGTCGATAACAGCATTGCTTTGCCTCCTTTACATCCTTACGTCCTTGTATCGATCTCTCTTCCAGAAATAGAGCCTTTCCCTAAGGATTGATACGAACAGTATTGCCAGACCCGCAATGAGCGCCAGCAAGCCGATTTTTAGGGTGATCTCGATACCGGGATCCTTAATGAGTTCTTCTATTGCCTTGAAGCCACAGTAGATCGCCAGCGCGATACCCGCCACCGAGAACATTATCCACCCGATGCCGCGTTCTATCCGGTTATAGACGCCGCCCCAGTAATCCTGCCAAATCCTGTCTTCCGGCTCGGCCAGGCTGAATTCGTCTGTAATAGCCTTGAGCTTCTTGAACTCCTCAAGCTCGGCAGTGCAGTCCGAACAGCCCGCCAAATGCTCTTCGAACCGCCGACGCTGCTCGGCGCTGAGCTCATTATCCAGGTAGCCCATCAGTAGGTCTTTATAATCATCACAGACCACTTGCGCCACCCCCTTTCTCTGTTGACAATAATTCCTGTAGTCTTTTGCGGGCATAGTACAAACGACTCGTTACCGTGCCCTTGTTGCAGAAAAGAGCCTCGGCAATCTGCTCGTATGACATATTGCGGAAATGCCGCAACACAATCACTTCGCGATGCTTGGGTTCGAGCTTGTCGATTGCCATCCAAATTTCCTTTTTCAGCTCATCCTTGTCCGCCACCGCATCGGGCGAAAAATCATCCGCCGACGCCGCCGGCTCCGGGCAGCCCTCGACATCAAGCGAGCCGGCCTGCCTGTGTTTTCTTTTCCTCAGATGGCTGATGCACAGATTCTTGAGTATTTGATAGAACCACGGAAAGAACCCCCGCCCCGGCTTGACCTGCTTGATATTGCGATATGCTCGAACGAAGGCCTCTTGCGACAAATCCAAGGCATCCTCTCGATTCCCTACGAGGCCCAACGCGATGAAATAGGCGTCTTTCATATATTTGTTCACGAAGATTTCAAACGCCTCTCTCGATCCCCCTCGACACCGCCGCATTGCTGTCAATTCTTCCTGGCATAAGCTCGTCAAATTCTCACACTCCCAAACAGACCTTCAGGCACTTTGGCTCACCGGCCCAAAAACTCCATTTCCACAGTAATATACACATCACAACGCCCTTTTCTTCAAACTATTTTTTGAGTTTTTCTTACACCCCATAATCACCCGCGTTCGACGGTATCCTCAGCCTGGCCGAGCACTTCGGGCATCGCCCCGTCAGACCTGCGTATTTGCTCGCTATCTTGATCTTCTGGCCGCAACGGCACCGAAAGCGAATAAACCGCTGGGCGGGCGGCTTGACCTCCGCAAGAGGATCCTTCCGGGCCGGGACCACTTGCTGTTCGGTCTGCCCGGTTCGAGAGTCGGCCGGCATTTCCTCAACCATCTGTTGAGGAACGTCTTTCTCGCCCCATTGCAGTTGCCAATACGCCATATCGCCTCTTTGTTCCGCAGGTGCAAGCGCATCTTCTTTTTCCAGCCCGATAAGCTGAAAGATTGACTTTTCATCCTTTTCCATAACGATCAGCTTCGTTTTGAGCAGGATGACGGCCAGTGCGAATCCTGTTGCGAATCCACCGATATGGGCCAGGTAAGCAACGCCGCCGCCGCCCCTCAAAGCGCCCCATATATCAAACCCGAACCACAACAGGATCATCCAGAAGCTCCGCACGGTGAACCAATAGGGGCGAAAGAAAAGAAATAAGCAGCTTATCGAATTCTCAGGGAAAAAGACCAGGTACATCCCGACCATACCGTTTATCGCCCCGCTGGCGCCGAGTATGGGCACATCAGAGAAAAACAGATGGCTAAAGGCAGCGACGAGTCCACACAGAATATAGATCGGCAGGTACAGAACGTTGCCTATCTTCGAGCAGACCGCATTGCCGAACAGCCAAAGGAAAATGAGATTGCCGACCAAGTGCAAGACGCCGCCGTGCAGCCAGATGTGGCCGAAGAGCCCCTTGATGCCCCAGCCCTTGAGCAGCCAGCGACCTGTGATGCCGCCTATCTCAGGGGCCTTTATAGTGAATCCATTTTCGCTATTGGGGTCGGCGGTTATCACCATAGACTGACTCGAATAGGCGCGCAGATCGGGCAATTGCAGACAGAAAACGAGTATCACGCCCGCTACAACAATCCAGTTGACGATTGGCCGATGATTAAACGGAACATCAACACGATACGGAATAAACATGGCCGGCACTCCTCAACAGGCCATACAAGCCCGGCAGAATTCCGGTATCATTGTACAAGCCGAGTTCAAACAGGAAAACCCTTTTTCCCCTACCCTCATTGTCCCGGCTCAATGCGCAAAAAACAACCGGGGCCTGCACTTTTTTGTGCAGGCCCCGGAATGATTCACATTTCCGTAGTCATCGCCTTGGAGACGATGGGCACTGGCTGCCTCGC
>JAFGTU010000380.1 GCA_016933985.1 Sedimentisphaerales bacterium
CCATCGCCGACGGTCGTTACGACGAAGTAATGGCCGGCGTGGACGAACGCGCCGCCAAGACAGAGGCCAAGCGCTGGCTTGACGAGGCAGAAGGTACTCTCGAACCGAATGAGCAGGACGTCCTCAAGGCCGCCAGGGCCGGTCTGACCTTGGACCGACTAATTGCTGAGAACCGCGCTGATGGTCTATGCGTTGGAACTTGCATGGGCTGGCTGTTGCGAGGTTTTCCCTGTCTGGGGTTCTCACGCCTGAACGACCGCGGAATCCCTGCCGCCTGCGACGGAGACATGGACTGCCTGCTGACCATGCTGATCTTCCAACACGCGCTCAACCAGGCTGGTTTTCTGGGCAATGCCGGTGGTGTTGACACCGCCAAGAACGCCTTTCATCTGTCTCACTGCTCGGCCCCGCTGAGAATGGAGGGGCCGGCGAGCGCGAAGGCGCCCTATCTGCTCCGTCGTCACGCCGAGGTCCGTGGCGGTGCCGTTACCGAGGTGCATTATCGCATCGGGCAAAAGATCACCTTCACCAAATTGGTCCACCTCGACACTCTGCTGATGTTCACCGGTACGATTATTGACGTCCCAAAGGTCCCGAAAGGCGAGGAACGAGGCTGCCGGACCGAACTTGTGGCCCAGGTGGACGACGCGGACAGGCTGCTGGCCAATTGGGGCGGCGGAGCGCTCGGCGAAAGCGTAAAAGACTACTATGCCTCTCTGCACCGCGTCGCCTACTATGGCGACCATACCCGGAGCATTCGTCACTTGGCTCACTTGATGGGCCTGAAGGTTGTGCAGGAAGCCTGACGCCGGCAGTCAAGGACTAATCCGAATCAACTGATAGCCGCAGGTCAGGACTCAAATATTTTGTTCCAACGCCTGCCTCCTCTTGTCCATCTTATCCTCTAAACTTGTAGGTCAACAGCTTGTAAATAAGCTTGGCTGCCAGGAAATCAGGGGCCTTATTTCTTGGGTTGGGGCACAACTCAACGACATCGCAACCCACGACCTCTTTCTTGGCGATGACGCCCTCCAGAAGACTCAAGACCGGATACCACGATAATCCCCCGGGTTCGGGAGTGCCCGTTGACGGCATAATGGAAGGATCGAATACATCCAGATCAATCGTGACATAGACCTTGTCGGCCAATTTGGCGACGACGTCTTCTATCCATTCGGTTTTGTCATGAATATCCCTGGCAAAAAATACTCGACTCAGATCGAGAATCTTCTTCTCCTCGGAGCTCATGCTTCTTATGCCCACCTGCACGATGGGACACAACTCTTTGACCCTGGCCATAACGCAGGCATGGTTGAACTTGGTTCCTTCGTACTGGTCTCTCAGGTCGGCGTGAGCGTCAAGCTGCAATACGCACAGAGAACTGTGGTTCTCGGCGTGCGCCTGTACGGAGCCTATAGCCACGGAGTGTTCGCCGCCGACAACAACCGGAAATCTCCCATGGTCAACGTGTTTCTGGACCTTCTGCCTGACCACTTGTATCATATCGACGGGGAACAGGTCTCTCTCAATCGGTTCGTCCGTTATTATACCCTTTTGATAGACCTCGGAATCCGTTTCAATATCATAAAGCTCCATGTTTCCGGATGCCTCTATTATCGCGTCCGGGCCTTCGTCGGCGCCTTTGACCCACGTGCTTGTTTGGTCATAAGAGGCTGGAATTATCGCTATCTTCGCATCTTCAGGGTTACGATATTCTTGCGGCAAATATCCGAAACCTGCAACTTGTGCCATTATCTATACTCCTTCTTGGTCTTTGCCCGATGGAAGCCGCCTCAGCGTTCTGCGTCCAGGATAAACATCGCAATGGCAAGTACCGTTGTCCAGAGGTCCTTCTTGCCAAGCGCTGTTTGGGTAATATTGGATGTCCTGATTATCAGCCCGCTGGCCCTGTAAACCTGCTCTTTTTCGGACCAGGCCTGATTAGAGTCAACTTCTATATCCAAGGTCGTGCCAAGCATTTCAGCGGCGAGGTCTTCGGCCATATCCGCTGCGCTCTGTTGAGTCATTCCGTAGCCGTGGACCTCACTGAGATATCCCCACATGTTCTTATCCTTCGGAATAGCCAGCCCGACCGAGGCGCCAACCATTCTGCCGTGCTCATTTGTGTCGGCCCGAGCCATAACGGAGTAGCATATTTCGCCCGGTATCAGCTTCGTGAGGCCCTTCTCTCTGCTAATGACTTTGCATTTAGGCGGCAGGATTGACGAGACCTGCACGAGGTTTTGCTGAGCTACGCCGGCCTTTCTCAACGCCGCTTCGAAAGACTGGAGCCGATACCGGTGCTGACCGACTCCTCGAGTCAGGAAAACTTGAGTAGGAACGAGATACATGCTCTTGTCTCCTCAAAGAATCAACAACTAACGATTTCGCCATCAACGATGTTTCTCTTCTGCTTTACAGGGCTTGGGCAGAGCAGAATCCCGCCCAGCCGATTCACATCTGTCTCAACACTGTTGAATACGGGTATATTGGTAAACGCGGAAAGCTCGCGGATAAGAAGAGGCGAGCTTGAGCATACTCCGGATACCGCGTCGGGAACGAGATTAAATCTCTCTGCAAGAGTCCTCAGCCCTCCAATCGCACCGAAGGCATCATAGGAGCAGAAGATCAGTTTGTGAATCCTCTGCACGACCTGCTCAGAGCTCAGCAACATGGCAGTCTCTCGCTGAATAACGCCGTCGGCCAGCTCCACGACCCAGAAATTCTTTGGATTGTTGGCGTATTTGAGATCGAGGTTATTGAAAACATCCAGCAGCTCCGCCTCAGAGAGCATATAGGTCGAAGGATAGCCCAGATATGTAAAATCGGCATAAGGGTCGGCGCCGGCATCGTTCATGTGGAGAATATCCTTCAGGCTCGCTGTGCCCGTAACTTTCGAAGCTCGTACATTGTATCCGAGCGATCTTAACGCCCAACAACAGGCCGCCGCCGCCATACTCTTGCCGGAATTCATTGACGTTCCACACACCAGAATCATGGGCGAGCGAGGCTGTTTCTTGATTGTGCTTCTCGGTTTCACGAGGGAGCAATCCCGCGTGTTGAGGATATTGCCCCGTTCGTCGCATACATACCCAAGCACGTTTACTCGCGTGGCGTCCTTGACCAGGGAATTCTTCGTTTTTACGACGCCGATCATTCCCGATCTGGCCAGCAGATCGGCTCCAGAGACCATCTTATCGGGAACAAGACCCTCAAAGTAGTCCGGGGCATACCTGTTCCCGAATACGAAAACGGCTTTCGTTCCGTGATGAATCTGATGTATGCGTCCTGAGGCGTTTTCGAGAGACGAGTGCTGCCCGATTCGGTCAACAATTCCATAGACAACGTCGCCCACCCTCGGCGGCTTGTCGGAAAGACAGTAGAACTTCACCTGCCTCGACCTGACCGTGAAGGCCGCGCTTGGGAAGATCAAGCCCCTGTTAATTCGTTTAATTTCCGCACCTGTGTGCGGCGGGATCGTTGAGATAGTCATCTCGTACCTTCTGGTATTGCTAATAGTCCGATCCATCGATAACATCATCAACATCATCTTCGCCAAGAAGCCCCATCTCAATAAGCGTGGCGCATTTGACACAGTACCTGGCCCAGGGGATGGCCTCAAGCCGGGCCTTCGGAATCCGCTCCCCGCCGCCTTCGCAGATGCCGTAGGCGCCTTCCTCAATCCGCAGAAGCGCATCCTCAATCTCCGTGAGAAGGCGCCTCTCGCTGGCCGTCAAGCTCAGAGTATTGTCCTGCTCGAAGTTGTCGCTGCCCAGATCAGCCATGTGAAAGGGCTGATTCGACAGGTCGGTATTCGCCTGTCGCAATGCCCCATCCTCCATACTGATCACGACTTCAAGGATTTCCTTTTGCTTTGCCAACAGTAGTTGTTTGAACCGTCTTAAATCTGCGGGTCTCAAAGCATCCGGGTCATTTCTTCTTATCATGGCAATTTTCTACCCTGTTTATGCTACGATTTTTATCGGCGAATCGACGTATGCCTTTACACCGTGCCGGACACACTTGCAGGCGCCCGCGGCTCTCATAGTGGCTCCTAAGCCGGTTAGTTTTGCCGTTCTTGTAATCACAGTCTGAGTATTTCGCCAATCTTAGCCGAATATTCAACAGAAAACACGGGTTCTTGAGAATATTTTTCCATCCGATCTTTCGCCGAACAATCAACTTTTTTGTCGGAATGCCTTCAAAGAGATTCGCCGTATGAGATTACTGTGAGCTTCACGCGCGGCGGCGGTCCCTCTGCTGCGCTGCACGAAAACCCGATCTGATTCTCGCCCGCCGAGAGCATGGGAATAGCCCCATCCGGCTTCACGGTGGTGACCGCCTCGCCCTTCGGCCCGTAGAGCACGCAGTCATTATCTCCGCCGAATTCCAGGTAACTGCCCGACGCCATCTCCACCGGCAGGATTATTGTTTCCCCGTTGACTGCGATGGCGGGATTCCTCACAGTACAGCCAACCATCGGCAGCGCCTTGACCGGGCCGATGACGCACTCAACCTTTTCGCCTTCCGGAAGATTGTTGCACCAGATGCTGAGCGATTCAACCTTGCCGAAGTCTATCGTCTCGCGGTAAACGTTGTAAAGCCATTTGCCGTCATTCCAAACGTAGTCGCTCCACCGCACTGATTCTGTTTCGATGAGCGTAACCAGTCGGCGTCCGGTGAAGTCAACGTTGATGTAACGATCCGCAACTGCGCCAAAGGAGATATGGCGGGGGCTCTCCAGCCGGATGGCTATGATCTGCCCTTTGCCGTCTCCCTCAATCCATACCCCTACTGCCTGATGGTCCTTCAAATTGAGATTTGTGGCGAATTTGCGGTCCAGCCTGGCCCAAGCCGCGTTGCAGGCCGCCTTGCCTGAATTTGTTGCGGTGAATATGCCCGCCTGCTGCAGCCCGTTCGGTTTCTTGGCCAGCCCCGCCGTTACTCCGTTGGCGGCGCGCGGCGGCCCTGCAAATTGGTTCGCATCTGAAAGATCGGCCAGAATTATGTTATTTGCATCATCGTATGAACCTGCGGACATTAGGGCTTCCAGGCGAAACTTCACGGGTTGGTCGCCGAAAGGATTCCTCGCCGTCCACGAAAGGCTCCACGGCTCTGCACAAGAGGCTGTATGCGGGTCATAATGAGCCGGCCGGAATCGCCACCTGCCGCCGTCATCGCGAAACAGCGAGAATTCTTTGCCAGGCTCGCGCAATTTCGCCTTGGCCGTCTCATTGAAGACATTAGCTCGACGAAGCTCCTCACAAGTGCGGAGTGTATCCACCGCCCGCCGAAATAGGGGAACCGCATCGAGACGAGCACGGTCTATCGCGCCGGTAAGCGAAATGCCCGCATCCCATCCGATTAGCTTGGCGCCGAGGTACTCAATCACATCGGAATATGTAGGCTCAACCTGCGGTGGGTTGAATTGCTGGAAGTTCCACCAGCCGAGATGCAGAGGCAGCAGCAGCCCTCCGTTCACCGAGGCCGCGTGTATGTCGATAAAGCGTTTGTGTCCGCGCTGCGGATAATCCCAGGCCTGCCAGCGGGTGCGATACTGCCAGAAATGGTGCCACATGGCGCTCATCTCCATACCGACCGGTTTCTTGAGATGCCTCTGGATCTCGAAGACGAATTTGTCCGCCCAGTACCAGCACTCATCCGGCCCGCGCAGAATGCTGCTGCCGTCGATAGCGTCGAGATAGATGCCGTCGAAACCGCACGAGTTCACGATATCGGCGTGGTTCTTCGCGATCTCCTCGAAGAGGGAAGATTGCGGATTCGGCACGAGAAGCCCGAAGCACTCCTTAAGATGCCGGGCCTTGGCCCCCTTCTGATGTGAAGCCGCCTTTGTTCCGAACGCGCCGCGCCGGAGCTTCGTGAAGCCCCACGGAGCTTCCTGACTCACAACCCCGAAGGTAGCGAGCTCATCGTCAATATGGAGTATAACGCTGTTGTGCTCAAAGAATCCGGTAACAGTGCTCATGCCTTGCGTGGACTCATTGACGGTGATTTCTCCCGCATCGACAGCGATGTCTTCGGCGAGAGTGAAGCTTCGAAAGGCGTCAAGCCGTCCGTCCGGAACCGGGGTGACGTACTTTGATTGCTTGTCGATAAAGAAGGCATACGTGTGGAAGATGGACCCAACTCCGGCATCGTGAAGCCGCTTGACGATGCCGCGGTAAGTATCCCATCCTTCGGGCCATTTCTCCCGATTCAGGGTGAAGTCGCCGAACCGGAAGAATGCGCTTCCACCATGATTGTCTATCTGGGTCACGCCGAGCTTCTTGGCCATCGCTATCCATTCGTCCACGTTTGAATCGGTCAGCGAGCCGAAGTTGAACAGATACGAGCCGTGATTGAAGGGTACATCACGCGCCCACGGCCCGGCCACCTCGCAATGAGGCATCTCATCGGCTTCAGTCAGCGCCTGTTTGAGGGCCGGCAGCATCTGCTCCATTGGCATCGCCACAATTGCAGCCTTGGCCTCTTCCATACCGAACTTGGCGCAGCACGAGGCCTCCAGCCTGGTTTGAAGTGCCGGTAGCTGCTCGACCTTCGTATTCAGATTGAGAGATAAAGCGCATGAGCCGAACGGCTCATCCGGCCGGCCCTGCAAAGTGAGAGGAACATTCAAGAAGGTGAGCGATTCGATGTTATCGCCGCTGACGGACTCGACGGCGAGGCGGATGTACGAATCTCGTGGCTCGACGCGAATAACCGCCTTCGCGTCGGCCTTGTCGAACTCAATGGTCAGCCGACCGTTGGCCGGGGAGACTGAAGTTGCCGGATATTCCACCCCATTGCGCCGCACCAATGCACAGACCGAAGGTGCATTGCGATTCAAATAATCAATTCCTGTGCTGCGGTCGACAAATGCGAGGTTCTTTCCCTCGGCAGATATAGTGTAGCGCACGCGGGCATTCTCAACAATCATAGGCGCCTGTTGCGCCAACTCCGCCGGCGCGTATGCCGCGAGTATGCCAAGGACAACTGCTGCTGTTTTCATAGACAGCCTCCAGACTAACACCATTTCTCGCATTATACGCCACCTCCGGCGTCTATTCGTCCGGGAATCACCGCACGCAGCACGCATAGACAGTCACACTTAACGGAGCGACCAGCAATTGTTCTATGTTCTCCGCGGTGGAGCAGGAGGTGATATCCACCTGGCGGGGCTTGCCGGGGGCGTTGTAGGACCATCGGTTTGCCCCGGCAAGGGTCCATTTTCGTCCTCGTCCGGTAAGCTCTCCGCCTTTCAAGCTCAGCCGGACGGACTGATCCCGCTCGGTTGGATTAACCAGCCCGACCGTCAGGATGGTGCCGTCGGATGACAACGCCGCGGCAATATCCAGCGGGCTGAAATCGCCGCCGACCTGAACCGGGATTTCGCCGAACCGCGCACGGTAAAGCTTCAGCACCAGCCCGGTCGCCTCGAGCTCCGCCTCCGTCTTTGTCGTCTTGATAGCACCGATGACGTTGACGGTCTGCGCGTAGTTGGCCATCCAATAGATGTCGCTGTTGCGGAAGAACTCGTGCAGACCGACTGCTATCCCCAGCGCATCCTGCAGGAAGTAACGGACGCCCAACTCGCCGTATTCGTTTGGCCCGTACCAGTAATTCCATTCGTCCATGGCGATGCGGATATCCTTCCCGGCCAGCGCCGCGATGGTCTTGCGGTAGCCGCGATGAGCCTCGGCCACATCCCGGATCTGCACAGCGACCTGGCTGACGTGCGAACCCATGTCCTCTCTGTTCTGCCAGTAGAGATGTTCGCTGATCAGGCTTATGTTGTCCGCGCAGCTCGCAAGCATCTGCTCACTCCAGCGCCCTTTGGCTCCCACGGCGATGGGCTTGAAATCGGGATCGACTTTTCGCATAGCCTCCACCACGCGATTGTGCTTCTTGACGTATTCTTCCAGCGGCACGTGGCCAAGCTGCCAATCCCCGTACATCTCGTTGCCTATGGCCCACCATTTCACCGCCCACGGTTTGGGATGGCCGTTTTGCCCTCGCAGCCGACCCATAGGCGTTTCGGCCCCCCCGTTGACGTACTCGATCTGCTCAGCGGCGGCTTCAACGCCGCCCAGCCCCGTATTGACGGCAATGTAAGCCTCGGCGCCGATCTCGCGGCAAAGCTCTATGAATTCATGGATGCCCACGTCGTTGTGCTCGATGCCCTTCCATGCGGGATTCTTGCGGGGCGGGCGGCGGTCCGAATCGCCGATGCCGTCCTTCCAATTGTAGCCGCTGACGAAATTGCCTCCCGGCCAGCGATACATCGGCGCGCCCAGCTCCTTGAGCAACGCCAATGTGTCGCGGCGCATGCCGCGGACGTTGTCGGCCGGC
>JAFGTU010000381.1 GCA_016933985.1 Sedimentisphaerales bacterium
AAATTGCTCGACCGACGCACTGGTTGCGGCGCCGCTGGAGATGCTGTGGTTCGCGGATAATGATTTTGAGATGCCCTCTCGGCACGGGCGGGGTCCGTCGCCGGTCTGCCTCGATGGTCGGCTCTTCATTGAAGGTCTGCACGGCCTGCGCGGAATCGACGCATACAACGGGCGAGTGCTCTGGGAATACCCGCTCAGAAACATCCTCAAGTCATACGACCAGGAGCACCTCATGGGCACAGCCGGCACCGGCAGCAATTTTTGCGTAATTGCCTGGGGCCTCTACGTCCGAATTGGCGGCAAATGCCTTCAACTGGACCCGGCTACCGGCAAACTCACAGCCGAATTCCAGGCTCCCCGGCACCCGAACGGACAGGCAGGCGTCTGGGGATACATCGCCTGCGAGGGCGGGACGCTGTTCGGCACTGTGGCTGAGACCGAACACATTGTGAATTACCGCTTCGGAGAGAGCGATATGACGGCCCAGTTCACCGAATCAGTGCTGCTGTTCGCAATAGACGCGAAGAGCGGCGAGTTGAAATGGCGCTACCGGCCACAACATTCCATTCGCAATAACTCCATCACCATCGGAGACGGCAAGGTGTATTTGATCGACGGACCTTTAGCACCCGGCGACCGTTTGGACGCCGCGGGGAAACACGAAATGCCCCTGCAGGTGTCAAGCTCGGCTGTAAGCTCTGAAGCCGCACCGATGCTGATCGCTCTAAATGCGGACGATGGGCAGGTCGTCTGGGAATCGTCAGCCGATATCTATGGGACAATGCTTGCCCTGAGCACCGGCCATGACATATTACTGATGGCGTATCAGGATACTCGCTTCAAGCTGCCATCGGAAATCGGCGGGAGGATGACGGCTTTTCGCGCATCCGACGGCGAACGGCTTTGGAATATCAAGGCCGTTTATGCCTCCCGACCCATTATTAACGATCGGACAATCTACGCGCAGCCGGGTGCCTGGGACCTGATCACCGGGTGGCAGAAAGACTTTCGTTTCGAGCGTTCCTACGGCTGCGGCATCCTTGCAGGTTCGAAGAGTCTATTGGCGTTCCGCTCAGCGACGATTGGTTATCGAGGTCTCAGCCCTGGCACGGAGACGGAGAATTACGGCGGCATCAGGCCTGGCTGCTGGATCAATACCATCCCCGCTGCAGGACTGCTCCTCGTGCCGGAGGCATCCAACAAATGCGTGTGCAGCTACTTGATAAAAGCCACGATAGCCCTGCAGCCGAAAACCCGATAGCCCGCGCTATACCAGACGCAACTACGGCTTGATCTATTATAAAGAGGTTTGATATGTCTTATGCAGATTCGAATATCTCTCGTCGTACATTGATGTCGCGGGGCGTTTTGGCCGTGGGCAGCTCCGTTATGGCTGCGTGTTCTACTTCTGCTGCAGGGGTCTCTTTCGCCAGGCATGAGGGCATTGAGAAGGGGCCGGGCTGCCTTCGCGTGGCGGCCTGCCAAATTTTGACCTATCCGGATGTCGGCAAGAGCACTGAAAAGGTCGTCGGTTGGATAGAGGCCGCCGCCAAGGACGGCGTTGATGTGATATCATTTCCGGAGGCGTGCTTATGCGGGTACCCGGAGGGCGACTACTGGAAGACGGCCCGGCCCGAAGATTTCCAAAAAGGCGAAACGCTCATAATCGAGGCATCGAAGCGGCTTGATATTGCCGTCGTGCTGGGGACTATCCACTGGGAATCTGAGAAGATTTACAACGACGTACTGGTTATCGATAAGGGCGGCAAGGTGCGTGGGCGCTACTCGAAGACGCACTTGGCCGAGGCCTGGCCTGCACCGGGCAGGACTCTTCCGGTGTATGACGTGGCCGGGGTGAAGTCGTGCTTTATCATCTGTCACGATGTTCGCTACCCCGAGCTTGTCCGTCTGCCTGCCGTCGCCGGCGCCCAGATATGCTATTTCAGCAGTCACGAAAGCGGCCTGCGGGAGGAATACAAGCTGTCGGCGTATCGGGCTATGCCCATCGCCCGCGCCACGGAGAACAGCATTTTCTGCATCATGGCCAATGCGCCAGCCGAGGCCAAGACTCTGCGCGGCTCTCATGGCAACAGCAAGATTATCCACCCAGACGGTAATGTCCTTCTTGAGGCGGGGCATTTTGAAGAAAGACTGGTGACAGCCAATATCCGCCTGAGCGACGCCTCCCGGTCGATAGCCCGCCGGGCGGCCGACGATGAGACTATCCTCAAGCAATGGCTCAACGACGGGGCAAAGCTTGTTAGCGTGTACGATTAGAAGCTACTTCTTCAGAGACAGCCATTCGCCTGCTCGAAGAACTCGCGCGAGGAGAATTGGCTTGCTGCTTCGCTCGATATACTGTATTCTGTTAGGCATATGGTCGCAATAGAACGCCAAGTGAAGAAGTATGCCCGGGAAATGGTGAAGCGAGCGGGTCTTGAATCGCGTCGTTGCTCTTGGTTCAGAAGGAAGGCGTTATGAATTTGCGAGGCGTTGTGCTTGCCGGTGGGACGGGGTCGCGTCTTATGCCGCTGACGAAGGTTACGAATAAGCACCTGCTGCCGGTGGGCGAAAAGCCGATGATCTATTACCCCATCGAGAAGCTGACGTCCGCAGGCATCGAGGAGGTCCTGATAGTAACGGGCGTCGAGCACATGGGCGACGTGGTAGGGCTGCTGGGTTCCGGGAAGGATTTTGGCTGCCGGTTCACCTACAAGGTTCAGGACCAGGCCGGCGGAATCGCCCAGGCCCTGGCGCTGGCCGAGAACTTCACCGCCGGTCATCCCATGGCGGTTATCCTCGGCGATAATATCTTTCAGGCCGGCCTCAAGGATTACGCCGAGAAATTCGCCACCCAGGAGAAGGGCGCAATGATTCTGCTTAAGCAGGTTCCAGACCCTCATCGTTTCGGCGTTGCCGAGCTTGCCGACGGCAAAGTAGTCGGAATCGTCGAAAAGCCCAATAAGCCCAAGTCGAATTATGCCGTTACGGGCATCTATTTCTACGACTCGCAGGTCTTCGACATTATACGCACGCTCAAGCCCTCGGCTCGCGGCGAGCTTGAAATCACACACGTCAATCAGAAATACATCGACAAGCGTCAGATGGCGTATGATATTATCGAGGGCTGGTGGACTGATGCAGGGACGTTTGAATCGCTCGGCAGGGCCAACGAGCTCGTCGCAAAGACGCCGCCGGAGTGAATTGCCACGAAGGCACCAAGACACTAAGAGCCTATCCGAATAATTCTTGGTATAACGTCGCCGTGCCGGCGACGGCTAAACATTGCCCTGCCCACAGGCGGCAGGGCCAAACAATGACGGTTATTAGATATTTGGATTCCTGCCTTCGCAGGAATGACAAATTGTGTTATAGTCCTATTATAGCTGTACTTATGGCAGTACTCTATTGCAGAACGGTTAGTTTGAGTTGTTCAATTTTCTGTTTTCTTTCTCTTTGTATCTTTGTGGCTAATGAGCCCGCCTTTGTCAGGAGCTTTATCGTGCGATCTCAAGAGACAATTGCGATTCTGGGCGGCAGGGGAATGCTTGGCACGGACTT
>JAFGTU010000382.1 GCA_016933985.1 Sedimentisphaerales bacterium
ACTTGTCCGTTGGGGACGTTAAAGTCATAAGCTCTGAGGATCTCTTTGGCCTGAACTTCGCCCACCTGCAGTTGATTCGTTTTCAAGTGGCGGACGATGATGCGTTCGACGCGCCGGCGGTTCACCGGAAACCTGGCGACAACCCGCTCCGGACGATTCCGCCACGTATGGTACTCATACATCGCCCGCAGCGCAGCGACCGCTCGTTCAGGGGAAGGATAATCGGGCAGACAGTAATCAACGAGTTTCTTGCGGCCCGGCATCGCGTCGGCGCTGCCTAAGAAGACTGCCAAAATAGGCTTGTTGCCGATGGTGCAGGCTCCTATTGATTCAGCGGTCTCGGCCGGTTTCGTCATCGCGTGCGGAGTCATAATAACGATAATCGCATCGACGGAGTCGTCCTCAGCAGCCGCGTCCACCGCTTTGGAATACCTCTGGGGGTCTGCGTCGCCCAAGACGTCTATCGGATTAGCCACAATGGCGGCGGCGGGCAAATCCTCTTTTAGCGAGTTGGTTCTCTGAATATTCAGAGTCGCCACTTCCATTCCCGCCTGCTCGACGGCGTCGGCGGCAATGACACCCGGCCCGCCGGCATTGGTTATTATCGCCACACGATTGCCCCGGGGGAGCACCTGCATCGACAATGCAGCGGCATAGTCGAAGAGCGCATCGAAGCTTTCGGCGCGAATGACGCCGGCACGCTTGAACGCCGCGGCATAGGCGATGTTATCGCCGGCCAGATGCCCCGTGTGCGCCGATGCGGCCCGCATCCCGGCCTTGGTAATACCGCCTCGCAGGAGGACTAAGGGCTTTCGTGACGCCACCGCACGTGCGGCCCGGATGAACTTCTCACCCGAAGTTATACTTTCGAGATACCCAATAATGACCCGCGTATGCTCATCTTCCGCGAACATCTGCAGGAAGTCGGTCTCGTTCAGGTCCGCCTTATTACCGATGCTGACAACCTTTGCCAGGCCGAGTCCGCGCGCCGCGGCCCAATCGAGCATCGCCGTGCAGACGGCCCCCGATTGAGACAATACCGATATTCCGCCCTGGGCCGGCATTCCTTTTGAGAATGATGCGTTCATTTTGTGGTGTGTGTTAATCAGGCCGAGGCAATTTGGGCCGAGCAGGCGAATCCCGGCCTTGGCACAGAGAGCGACTATTTCCGATTGCATTTTATCACCCTCCGGCCCGACCTCTCTAAAGCCCGACGTGATGACGGCAATCGCCTTTGCGCCGGCCTGAATCGTGGCCTTAACGGCCTCAACAACCTGGGGGGCGGGCACCGCAATCACGCCCAGGTCCAGGGCGCCTTTATAAGCATCCAGACTCGATATGCATTTGACGCCCATAATCTCATCGGCTGACGGATTTATAGGCATGATCCGGCCTTCATAACCGCCTGCGACAAGGTTTGCCATTATCTCGTGACCGACCTTGCCGGCTGTACGGGATGCCCCGACTACCGCAATCGACTTTGGATACAGTAAAGATTCGAGCATAGCTTACGGATCCAGGAAGCCTTCTACCAGTTTGACGCGATTGTACATATACCTACAGGCCTTTGCAAGCAATGTTGCTATCCAAATTCTCTTAACAAATGCTTTTGCGTGTGCTATCCTTTCGGTCAAACGCAATAGCTTACTCAAACTGACCGATTCGGTTTGTCATACCTGCGAAGGCAGGTATCCAGTAGTATGGCGCGTGAGTGGATTCCCGCTTTCGCGGGAATGACAGGCCACAAATTCAAATGTTACGAGGTACTAGCCATAATCCTGTATCACAATTCCTATTGCTATGAAGATTAAAATGAAGAAATTGTTCCTTGCCGGTCTGTTGAGCATTTCGTTTTCTCTACCGTCGGCAGCCGACCTTGCAGGGCGAATCGATGCCATTCTCGCTGAGGCAGCCAACCAGACGGTGCATTTCTCCATCCACGTTGTGGAGGCCGCCGGCGGTCAGACGGTCTATGATCGCGATGCAGGGGAGCTGATGATACCCGCATCGAATATGAAGCTGATAACAACGGCCGCTGCGCTGCACTACCTCGGGGCGGATTTCGAGTACAAGACCAAGATGGGGCTTTGCGGCAACACACTCGTAATAATCGGCTCCGGAGACCCTCTCTTAGGCGACCCGGTGATAGACGCACAGCATAAGCGCAAAGCCAGCTGGATTCTCGATGACATAGCTGGCGCCCTCAAACGCAACGGCATAACCGCTATCAACGACGTGGTCGTCGATACGAGCGTCTTCGACGATCAGCGAGTGCATCCGAATTGGCCGGCGGACCAGTTGAACCGCTGGTACGCCGCCGAGGTCAGCGGCTTAAACTACAACAACAATTGTGTCAACATCGTGGCCAAGAATACGGCGGGGCGAATTGAGATTTTCGTCGAACCCCAAACGAGCTTCCTCGAGATAATCAACGAGGTAACGCCGGTATCGCAGGGCGGCAGCGCCATCGGCGCGTACAGAAACCGCCACCCGAACAAGCTCACCCTGAAAGGCAAATGTCAAACGCAGGCCACCATCACCGACCTGGCAATCGAAAGGCCAGCGGCCTTTTTCGGGCTGCTCCTTGCCGAGAACCTTGCGCGTGCCGGGATAAAACCGCAGGGGCAGGTCATAGAAAAGGCTGTTGCCGACCGCTTGAATTTCAAGTTGCTCGCCGAATACAGCACCCCCATATCCGACTGTCTTATCCGCGCCAACAAGTCGAGCCTCGGCTTGGCGGCGGAGGCGCTGCTCAAGACAATCGCCGCTGAGAGCGGGCTGTGCGAGGCAGGCGGCAGTTGGGAGGCCGGCAGGGAGCTGATAAGCAAATACTTGTCGGACACTATAGGGTTGGATGCGAGTCAGTTCTTTATCGACGATGGCAGCGGCCTGAGCAGAGTCAACGAGCTTACCGCTAACGCCGTTACGAAGCTGCTTTTGAACCTGTATAAAAGCAGGAAGTGGGAGATGTACCGGGATTCGCTTGCGGTAGGGGGGGTCGATGGTACGATCGAGAAGTTCTTCTACCAAAGCAAATACAAGGGTAAAGTCTTTGCCAAGACCGGATATATTGAAGGCGTAAGGGCACTCTCAGGGCTGTGCGTGACGGAGAAGGGCGATTTCCTATTCTCGATCCTCGCCAACAACACGAACGGCCTGACACGCAAGGCGCTGAATGAGATAGCAAAGGCAATCATCGACGACGCCGAACCGGAGCCCCAGGAAACAACGAAACAAACGGAGAGAGCCGCTGTTGAGCCGCCTGAACCGAATGAGCAGGCTGAAGAGCAGTAGTACCCCGTAAGAATTGAATTTGTGGCCTGTCATTCCCGCCCCCAGGGGGTAAACTCCAGCGGGAATCCAGATGTCGCAGAAATGGATTCCGCATCAAGTGCGGAATGACAACTCATAAATTCAATCGTTACGGGTTAGTAGTGAGCGAAGCCAAACACAAATTGTCATTCCGAGCCCGCCGTAGGCGAGTCGAGAAATCTATTCAAAAACAGCCTTTCATCCTTGATTTTACATCCGCAGCCTTGACTTTGCGGCCTGCATTTGTTATAATCCTTGTACTGTACCGGACTCCTGAGGGATAATGGAAACCGGCAGACATGAGACTATTTCGAGGTACTCGACTTACCCTAAAAGGGATAAGGAGGCAAAACAAATG
The DNA here is from genome assembly GCA_016933985.1 of Sedimentisphaerales bacterium. Lineage (GTDB taxonomy): Bacteria > Planctomycetota > Phycisphaerae > Sedimentisphaerales > Anaerobacaceae > JAFGCD01. The sequence continues at coordinate 3,671 of JAFGTU010000382.1, forward strand.
AATACTCCGCTTCTGCATCTATTCGCATCCAGATTTTCCTCTTCACTCCTATCAATAATGGTGATTGTCCATAGTATTCTTATATTTGCTAATTATAATAATTGTTTGGCAAATGAAGAA
>JAFGTU010000383.1 GCA_016933985.1 Sedimentisphaerales bacterium
CAATGGCAAGTTTTGCCAAACGTACTGGATCATCTGCTGCAAAGTCGGCTAAGGCTGAGGCAGCTGCTTCTCGGATGCTGTCGCGTGCAGAAGAGTCGCGGAACTTAACTTCGAGAGGGGTTAAAAGTTTTGTTGAGATTGGGGCAAGGTAGCTTCGCAGATCTCGTTGATAGTCTGGATTTGAATTGAGCAATTGGCTAATAAGAAAGTCGGCATCTGTCTCGGTCCATTCTTTAGCATCACGGGCATAATCCGACAACGCCATGCCGGCATTGAAACGGCGTTCCGGTCTTTCTGCGGTTTTGCGTAAGGTTGTCCACAATTCGCCAATCAGCTTTGCCTTGTGGGCTCTCAAGCTGTTGCGTATCACTGGAAATTCTTCAACTGAGCATTCCAGAAGTCGCTGGTGAAGATAGGATAACTGCTTGGTATCAACGGAAAGTAGAGCCAGTGATAGCTTTAACTTGGCGGATGGATCGTTCTCGGCATTGTGAAGTTTTTGTCGTAGGACTGGATTGGCCCAGCGTCGATAGTGATATAATTGATTTATGGTATCCTCGACCTGCGGCATCTCGGCTTTCAGAAGTGTATTGGTTATTGCTTTAACTTGATAACGGCCATTGATCTCCCAGGCACCCCAGCCAAGCAACATAAGAACAACCGCCACCAGCGCGGCAATCGAACCATAACGACGGGTTGCGGCCCGCATGACTGCCTTTTGCTCCGGTGTCCGTTTTCGCCGTGGGACTCCGGCCTGAATCGTCACATATTCAAGCGGATCCGGTAGGAAGCGGGCTATCTTGGTGCGGTGCCATTGATCGGTACGTTCCTGCAGGCGCAACTCCGCTCGGCCGCGCCAGGTTTCTTTCTGTTTCCGGGTTAACCATTCCCGCAGCGAGGGAACAAGATAGTCGTGCGTGAGCTGATAGTATTTCTTAGTCGGGTCGAATGCGATCTTGGAATCGTCGTCCACCTCTTGACCAGCCGGGTCTGTGGGGGTGATGAGACGGAGTTCGTTATCGAGGATTTGAATTAACTCTTGGAAATTTTCTGGTTGTTGCGAGTAACCGGAGACCGTTAACAGCTCGTCATAGGAGCGCATCCCACCTTTGATATCTGTGCCAGTTGTGGGAAGTAGGGATTTCAACACTCCGCGTGCTGCCTTTTGATGCAGGCGATGTATCGGTGGAGCTGTCGAGGCACTGAACGTCTCCTCTAAAAATGTCACACCGACGCCCTCGGTTCCGCCAACTTCCTCGAGCGTTTTCGGTGACCATGGCTTGCCCTTGATCATTTCAGCAAATAGGGCAAGCCGTACGCAAACGACCTTACCGTCCGTAGCCAATCCAGATATTGCTTGATCAAGGAATGAATTGTGGTCCGTGTTGAACTCGTTGCTTTGCTCAGGTAATCTTCCAAAGGTCTGGCCAAATCTAACAAGGACGTAATGAGCGTGGCTCGTATCAAAGAGATTCACAAGTCGGCTATTCTCCGCCTCAAGTAAGCGTATCTCTAGCAGTTGCATGAAACAGCTAATGGCTAACCAAAAATCATCTCGCACCATGACAACACACTGCACATGTGCGCCATCGCACTGTCGCAAAGCTTCTGTTAATTCTGTGCCTTCTTCTCCCTGTTTGGCATGAAGCCATTGTTCAAATTGGTCGATCACGAGGAGCACCTTGGAACCTTTAGGGAGTCCATTGGTTCCACGCCGTAACGTCGTGATGGCATCCACAAGATCCTGCTCCGGCTGAATTGCGGGGCAGACCTTCCGGATCCCGCGAAGGAGGCGTACTTCCGTGTCATTGGCCGTGGCCTCGATGTAAACCGGCACCACATTCGCAGCTAGCCTGGGAAGTAGACCTGCTTTCATCAGTGAAGATTTGCCACAGCCGGAGGGGCCATACAAAACGCCGACCGGAAATGTCTTGTCCGGATCGGTTTGTTCAATCCGGGTTTTCCAGAAGCGAATGCTTTCCGGCAAGCCGTCCCGATCGCAGGGGCCCGGTAACAACTCCAAAAAGAAATCGGAGTCTTCCGCATCGAACGATCGCAGGCCTTTGGGAACGATACGCACAGGTTGCGGAGGTGGCGGTGGTGGTACAATCGGGCCCGGCTCGGTCCAGATTCTGAGTTTGTCCAGCTGCTCAATGAGAGGGTTCATCTGGAGCTGAAAGGCACTGCCCGTATCAAGCGAGCACGCATTCTTTCGTCGCAATGGCTGAAGCGATATTGGCAGGTTTTCTTCTGGCGGCAACGGCATCCGGTCCACCAGAATCGGGATCAAGGGAGTACCTTCTGCTAGGGCAGTCTCAATCTCCACACGCACCAGATCCTGCGGATCGTCGATTCTTCGGCTGCCATCCTCACCCATTCCCGCCCAGCGTTGGCCGATCACGGCCAGCAACACATCGCAGCGCCGGATCGCCTGGAGGATCTGATTTCGGAAGTCCGCGCCGTAGCGAATGGCTGTGGTGTCTACAAAGACTGCATCTCGTCCATATCGGGCGCGAAGCTGCTCGGCGATTTGGATGACGAATGCCTCCGAGTCCTCGCGGCGGTAGGAGATGAAAATCCGACGCGCCGGGATCTGCAGGGTGGCGATCGGTTCGCGCTGGCTGGCGAGAAAGTATTGAAGATCGTCTGCCATATCCTTGGCCGTTGTGTAGCGGTCCGTCGCCAGCTTGGCCAGGGCCTTGAGGCAGATCCGATCGAGTTCCTGCGGGATCTTGTCGTCATGTTGGCGGGGTGGGCGGGCTTCGACGCTCCGGATGTTGTCGGCGATCTCCGAGGCACTCGAGCCCCTGAAGGGCCTCTTGCCAGTCAACAATTCATAGAAGACATTGCCCAAGCTAAAAATGTCCGAGCGGCCATCAACTCGATGTCCTTCTCCGCGAGCCTGTTCCGGGCTCCAGTAGAGGGGTGTGCCCGCATAGCCGCTTCCCTTGCCCAAATCCTCATCCCGAATGGCCAGGCCAAAGTCGGCGACGTACGGCTGGTCGACATCATCGATGAGGATGTTTTCCGGCTTGATGTCACGATGGGTAATTTCGCGACTGTGGGCATAGTGCAGCGCCTCGGCGATTGTGGCGACTAGCGAAGCAGCCTCGCGATAGTCTCTTGTTGGCTGCTTGATTTTCGTCCGCAAGTTGCTGCCGCTGATCAGTTTCGAGACAACAAAGCAGCGGCCATCCTCGGTGCGGCCTGTATCG
>JAFGTU010000384.1 GCA_016933985.1 Sedimentisphaerales bacterium
CGCCAGTGCCATTGGCCCGTCAGGATCGCGCCTCGCGAAGGAGTGCACGATGGGGCCGAGACAAACGCATTCTCGAACAGCACTCCCTCGCTCGCCGCCCGGTCGAACGTCGGCGTCTTAATTACCCTGGCTCCTGCAATACTCGCATAAGGCCAGGACCAGTCGTCCGCAATGCAAAACAAAATGTTGGGCCGGTCTTCTTTTCGCCTCGCCGCCGAAATCGGAGACGGTGCAAGCAGGGCCGCCCCGGCTCCCAGGGCTTTCAAGAAATCGCGACGGTTGTATCTTTCTTCATTCATAGATGTTGCTCCGATTCACTTTCGCCATTATCACTGCTCCACGGCCGCGCCGACGCGCGTGCGCCATATAGCCAGTAGTTTTCGCAGCTCGCGGGCTTTCTCCGGCATCTTTTCAGCCAAATTATTCTCTTCTGAAAGGTCGTCGGCCAAGTTGTAAAGCTCGACCTTGCTATCATCAAAGAATTCTATCAGCTTCCAGTGGCCCGCCCTGACAGCCCCGCTCGATCGTCCGCCGAGGAAGTGTGGCTTATCCAGCGGGTAATGCCAGTACAAAGCCTCCCGTCCGAGCCTCGTCTTGCCCCCTTTCAATATTGGGATGAGGGAGACTCCGTCGAGAGTCTGGCCCCTTTCCGCCTCTATCCCGGCGATTTCGAGAAACGTCGGATAGAAATCGACCGTAATTATCGGCGCGGCGCACACGCTGGCCGGCTCGACGACTCCGGGCCAGCGAACAATCATCGGCTCGCGGATGCCGCCTTCGTAGAGCGTGGATTTTCCCGCCCGCAGCGGCGCGTTTGAAGTGACGCGATCCTCGCCGCCGTTATCGCTCGTGAATATGAGCACGGTATTTCCAGCCAGACCCAATTCATCGAGCTTGGCCATAATCATCCCGACGCCTTCGTCGATAGTCTCGATCTGGGCGGCTAAGTGGGGATTGTTCCTGCGGGCGTTATTGCCCTTTCCCGCATTGGGCTTTTTTTCGTACTTCGCGACCAAATCCTCTCTGCCCACCAGCCGCGTGTGAACGGCATAGTGGCTGAGATAGAGAAAGAACCGCTCGTTCTTGTGTCTCTCGATGAACTCGACCGCCTCGAGATTGCACCGGTCCACCAAATATTCTTCAGGCTTTATCCTCTGCTCTATTTCCAGGTTGAAATGATACGGATAGAAGTAGCTCCCGCCTGCTATCCCGCGATTCTCCGAGACTATTACCTCATCGAATCCGTGAACGTTGGGCGGAAATTCTTCGGCGCCGTGGTTGGCGTATCCGGTGAGGTGCCATTTGCCTATTATACCGGTCGCATAGCCGCCCCGCTTGAGGGCCTCGGCGATAGTGACATAATCGGTTGATAGATGCCTGGCGTCGTTCGGGCGAAGATAATCCGTAATGCCCACTCTCGCGGGCCACTGTCCCGTCATCAATGCCGCCCGAAAAGGCGAGCACACAGGGGCCGCAGCGTAGGCATCGGTAAACCGCATGCCCTCGCGGGCCAGCCTGTCCAGGTTCGGCGTTTCGTTGAACTTGTTGCCGTAGCATCCCAATTCGGCCCAGCCAAGGTCGTCGGCAAGGACAAAGACAATGTTGGGTCCGCCTTCGCCCGCTTTCTTCGAATCTTTCCGCACTACACCGGCGCAACCCGGCAAGACAATCGCCGCAGCGCCCAGCCCCATTACCTTCAAAAAATCACGGCGCCCGCAGCTAACCAAATTCATCTCTGCTCCTTCAACTCCCGGACCGGCTATAGGCAGGCAGGTCACCTGTAGTTCGCCGCGACACTCTTGGCCACGCCCTCGCTTATTATCTTTTGCTTGAACAAAGCGTCTATTGACGAAATCATCGTAATCATCCCGTGCTTTGCGCCCGTCTCGATAACGCTGCGCAGGAAGTAGCCGCCCTTTCTCCTGATAATATTCTTGGCCGCGCCGGTGACGACCATCACCTCACAGGCCACCCTCTGCCCACCGTTAAGCGTCGGGACCAGCTCCTGATGAATCACGCCCTGGAGCGACTCTGCCAAAAGGAATCGCAACTGGCCTTCATCGGTAGCGGGGGCGTAGCTTATCAGCCTTTCCATAATCTTGTCGATGGATATGACGTGGAGGGTGGAGAGGACCATAACGCCGGTCTCCGCGGCGGTCAGGGCTATCTTTATGGTCTCGTAGTCTCTCATCTCGCCGATTGCAATGACATCGGGGTCCTGGCGCAGCGCCGCCCTCAGCCCGGTGTAGAATGACTGCGTGTCCCGCCCGACCTCCCGCTGCCGTACTACACCGGCCTTGTTCACGTGAAGGTACTCGATAGGGTCTTCGATTGTGATTATGTGCTTCTTCGATGTCGCGTTGATCTGGTCTATCATCGCCGTCATCGTGGTGGTCTTGCCCTGGCTGGTGCTGCCCGTTATCAGGACCAGCCCTTTTCTTACGCCGGCCAGCTTCTTAATGATCTCCGGCAGGAGCAGCTCATCTATCGTCTTCGGCTTCGTCGGCAGAATCCTGATTGTCGCGCCCACCTCGCCGTCGAAATAGCCGATATTGATCCGGTATCTCCCGTTTTCACCGGCCAGCATAAGGTCATAATCCCGGTCCTGCTCAAACCTGGCGATCTGTTCTTGGCTGAGCATTCCGAGCGATATTTCCCTGGTCTGTTCGGCGGTTAGCTTCTCCTTGGTAACGGGGATCAGCTCTCCTCCGATTCTAAAAAGTATAGGCGCCCCGGCACAAATATGCACATCGGTAGCGTGCTGCGCCTTGGCGTGCTCCAACATCTGGTCCCTGTCAATCATCTCTCCACTTCCTTTCTTTCGTCCGGGCTCGGCGTGTCCGTAATCTCTATTTGAAGAATCTTGCAGGTCCGGTCTGTAACCTTGGCCTGCTCGCTCATGCGGATCGGCCAGACCCATATTACCTTCTCGCAGTCTGCAACGACAAGCACTTTCCTCCGCACATCGCTCGGCAGGCGCGCATCGCTCAAGAACTTTCCCACCTTCTTCGCCGCCCCCAGCCCCAGAGGGACAAACCTGTCCCCATCCCTGCGAGGACGAACGACCACCGGCGAGTTAACCTTATCCAAATCAAAACGCTCAATATGCCTTTCCACTCCCCTGCCATTCCTGTGAAAACAGGAATCCATTTCGCCCTCTCTTGCGTGAAGAATGCTCGTGCTGACTACATACCTGCCGAACATCGTCCGGCCTGGAATCTCGATCTGGGCGCCTTCGGTTGTCGCAGCTTCCTGCTCATCCTGCACCCTCTCGAACAGCAATGCCGCGTATTCCCGCCGAGCCACAAAACCGCCGGGCAGCTCTACTCTCTTACCCCCTGCATTCTGCTCGGCCAATTCCAGCACCTTCTCATAGTGCTCCCGGGTAATGTCTTTTTCACCGCAGCCGGCCGCCGTCAGTCCTCGCCGAGCAAGCTCCACTCTAACCGGTTTGGCCTCAGCCAGGAATCTCTCGCAGTCCAGCGTCACCCTTTCGCTATGGAGGTTTGGCCTCGCCGCCCACCATTCATCCGCGCGCCTGCACACCAGATCATAATACCCCCGCGCCGAGCGCGACAAATCGAAGCATTGCTCAGCCAGCGAACCGTCACAACCGGCCTGTAACGCCGGCAGCAAACGATGCCTGATATAGTTGCGCCTGTAGGTACAGTCGGCGTTCGTGTGGTCGCGACGCCATTGCAGCCCGCGCTCTTTGAGATATTCAATAATCTCTTGTCGCGTCACGCACAACATAGGCCTTACGAACCGCACCTTCCCGAAGAGCTTCGCAGGCCAAATCCCGCCAAGACCCCGGAGGCCCGTCCCGCGAGCCAATCGCTGCACAACCGTCTCGGCGTTGTCATCCTTCTGATGCGCCGTCGCCACACAGTCACAATCACAGTCTTTCGCAATCTCAAGCAGACCTCTGATTCTCAACTCACGCGCTGCCGTCTCAATCGAAAGCCTGTTTTTCCGCGCAAATCCGCGCACGTCCACCCGTCTTGTCCTTGCCTCCAGGCCCAGTTTATGCGCCACTTCGCGGACAAACTCCTCGTCCCGGTCGCCCGCCGCCCCTCGCAACTGGTGATTAATATGGGCGCATATCGGCTCGGCATCAATAACGCCCCGGATCTTCAGCGCACACATTGCATGCAGCATCGCCATCGAATCGGCGCCGCCTGAGACAGCCAGCAGAACCCTCCCAGCCGAGCCGCGCAGTCTATTATCCCTTACAAAATCCGCAATCCTTTGCTCAAATCGCGACACCATTGTCTTCGTCGTAACATAAAAAAACGGGCCTGATTTCAGCCAGGCCCGTCAACTTAATCCCGCCGAATTCTTACTTACCCATCAGAGGTTGAGGCTTAGGTCTGTATATCTTTCTAAGCTCTGCGACGCGTTTCTCGGCAAACTCCTTCCACGCGGGGTACAAGCCGTCTTTGGCTTCGAGCCGGAGGCCCTGCTCATAAAGCTCCAGCGCCGCCACCCCGTCGTACAGATGCCTGTCCAGAATCGACGCCGCCCGGAACCGGGCAGGGTATGGCGCCGCAGCGTTCCATTGAAAGGTCCTCTGGAAATACACAACCGCTATCGAATAGTCCTTGAAATACTCGTAAATCTCGCCCGCATTGAACGCCGCGTCGTCGATCTTATCGCTGGTCGGATGCTTGCGTATCACCTCATTGTATTTATCCAGCGCCAGCCGCAGCAGCCCCTTGTCCTTGATGATGATCAGCTTCTTGGCATCCTCGTGAAGCTTCACCGCCTCGCTGTAAAGGGCGTCGGCCTCCGGAATATACGCTGTCGCCTTGAGGTCCGGCCCGGCAACGGTCGCATCGATTACGTAGTCGTATTGCGCCATCTTCGTGAGCGAATCCAGCTCCTTCTTCGCCCAGCGGGATTTCATGACATTGCCCGTCTTCTCATAATGGCTTACCAGCATCTCGAGCGTCCTCTGATACGCCTGGCGATTGATTGCCACCTCCTCGATCAGGTCCGCCTCAGCGGCGCTGCGAACCTCGACCGTGGACCCCGTGCTGCCGCGAGGCGCCTTGAGCTGTCCTCTTCCCCTATCCGCGCCGCCGCATCCTACCAATACGTTCAAGAGAACAATAATCGCCGCCGTCAAAAACATCCTTGCCATAATGGCCTCCTTTCAACTTTATAGCTCAACCCACCGCTCCCGTATCAGTAATCACTAACCAATTATCAATTACCCATCATCACAAATCAATCCGAAATCGTCAAGAACAAACATCCAAAAATAGTCCGGCCTCGGCACGGGCTGTTGAATCCGCCCTCTTTTGTGTGGATTTTGCCTTACATCCCGGCTGTCAGGCAAATATACTATCGCTGCTGTTTCAAAAAGGCCATTGAGAATCAAAGGAGCTATCCTATGGCAAAGCAATGGACCGCAGACGAAATCCTCGGAATGGGCCGGTCGTATCAGTCGGCCTGCGTTATCACCGCCGCGGCGGAGCTTGACCTCTTCTCCGCTCTTGAAGCCGGACCAATGGCCGCCGAATCGCTGGCCCGCAAGCTTGATTGCGACGGCCGTGCAACAACAATCCTGCTCGACGCCCTGGCTGCACTGGGCCTGCTGACAAAGCGGGACGGCGATTACAGCGTCCCCGCAGGTCTGGCCGAGCTTCTCTGCAAATCAAGCTCCAAAAACGTGATTCCGATGCTCCGGCACACGGGAACGGCTTTGCGGAAATGGGCCCAACTGGCTCAGGTGGTCAAGTCCGGGCAGCCGGCCCAGCGCATTGCGGGGGTGCTCGATCAGGCCGGCGAAACAGAGGCATTCATTGGAGGCATGAACAACATCTCCGCCCCCGTTGCCGCCCAGGTCTTCGCCCGGCTCAAGCCGTTGAAATTTACGCACCTGCTCGATGTGGGAGGCGCATCGGGCACCTGGACCATCGA